>JBBQZM010000005.1:0-50894 GCA_038207685.1 Burkholderiales bacterium | reverse complement strand
CCGTAGGTAAAGGAGGAAGGCCGGGCAGAGCCCGGCCTGGGGGACACGGAGGGATGCGGTTGCCCGGCGGCCTCGTCAGCCTCGCGCCAAACTGAATTGGCGGCTGCTTTTCCATCGAGAGCGAACGTCAGCAACGAGCCGCAAGTCGCCGCTCGAATCTAACGCGACAGCTCCGTCCTCAACCCGCGCCCGGCAGGTAACGCACCGACAGCACGCCCGGTATCGCGGCCAGGCTGTTGATCACCGCATCGCCCACCGCGCTGTCCACGTCGACCAGGGTGTAGGCCATGTCGCCGCGCGACTTGTTGACCATGTTGTGGATGTTCAAGCCAGCTTGAGCCATCGCAGTCGAGATCTGACCCAGCATGTTGGGCACGTTGGCATTGGCAATGGCCACGCGCCAGGTACTTTCGCGTGACATGCTGACGCTCGGAAAGTTCACCGCGTTGACCACGTTGCCGTTCTCCAGGTAGTCGCGCAACTGGTCGACCACCATGATGGCGCAGTTCTCCTCGGCCTCGGCTGTGCTGGCGCCCAGGTGCGGCAACGCGATGATGCCGGGCTGGCCGTGCAGCGCGGCACCTGGGAAGTCGCAGACATACTGGCCGAGGTGGCCGGCGGCCAGCGATTCAAGCACCGCGCTGTCGCTGACCACGCCTTCGCGGCTGAAGTTCAGCAGCACCGCGCCGGGCTTCATCAAGCCAATGTTGCCGTCGTTCACCAGGTGCCGGGTGGCGTCCACCAGCGGCACATGCAGCGTGACGAAGCGGGCGCTGCGCAACACCTCGTTGACGCTGCCGGCGCGCCGCACCTGGCTGGGCAGGCTCCAGGCGGCGTCTACCGTGATCTCGGGGTCGTAGCCCAGCACGTCCATGCCAAGCTTGATCGCCGCATCGGCAATCAGGCAGCCGATCTTGCCCAGGCCGATGATGCCCAGCGTCTGGCCAGCGATCTCGAAGCCTGCAAAGCGCTTCTTGCCGTCTTCGACCACCTTGTCCAGATCGGTCGCGGTCACGTCCAGCGCCGCGGTGAAGCGCAGCGCCGGCGCCAGGTTGCGTGCGGACATCAACATGCCGGCCAGCACCAGTTCTTTCACCGCGTTGGCATTGGCCCCTGGGGCATTGAACACCGGCACACCGCGTTGGCTCATGGCCTTGACGGGGATGTTGTTGGTGCCCGCGCCGGCGCGGCCGATGGCGCGCACGCTGGCCGGCACGTCCATGCCGTGCAGGTCAGCCGAGCGCAGCAGGATCGCCGCCGGCTGGGCCACATCCTTGCCAACCAGGTAGCGGTCAGCCGGCAGCCGCGACAAACCCTGCGCGGAGATCTGGTTGAGCACCAGCACGCTGTCGCGCTCGCGCGCGGCTTCAGCCATGCTGGGCCTCGAATTCCTGCATGTACGCCACCAGCGCCTGCACACCTTCGATCGGCATCGCGTTGTAGATCGACGCGCGCATGCCGCCGACCGAGCGATGGCCCTTCAGCTGCACCATGTTGCGGGCCTTGGCGCCTTTGAGGAAGGCCTCGTCCAGCGCCTCGTCCTTGAGCCGGAATGGCACGTTCATCAGCGAGCGGCAATCATGCGCCACCGGGCAGCTGTAGAAGGGGCTGGCATCCAGCGCGTCGTACAACAGCTTGGCCTTGGCGGCGTTGTGCGCGGCCATCGCGGTCAAGCCGCCCTGTGCCTTGATCCACTTGAACACCAGACCGGCGATGTAGATCGCGTAAGTGGGCGGGGTGTTGAACATCGAGTCGTTGTCGGCCACGGTCTTGTAGTCAAAAGCCGAGGGTGTAGCCGGCAGCGCCTGACCGATCAGGTCGTCGCGCACGATCACGATGGTCAGGCCGGCCGGACCGATGTTCTTCTGCGCGCCGCCGTAGATCAGGCCGTACTTGCTGACGTCGACCGGGCGCGACAGGATGTCGCTGGACATGTCAGCCACCAAGGGCACATCGCCGACCTCGGGCGTGAAGTGGTACTCCACACCACCGATGGTCTCGTTGCTGCAGATGTGCACATAGGCCGCGTCGGGGCTCAGCTGCCAGTCGGCGCGTGCCGGGATGCTGGTGTAGCCACTGTCCTTGGCGCTGGCCGCGATGTTGACGGTGGCGTACTTCTTGGCCTCCTTGATCGATTTCTTGGACCACTCGCCGGTGTCGATGAAGTCGATCGCGGTTTTGCCGCGCAGCAGGTTCATCGGCACGATGGCGTTCTCGGCCAGCGCGCCGCCCTGCATGAACAGCACCTTGTAGTTGGCCGGCACCGCCAGCAGCTCGCGCAGCAGCGCCTGGGCCTCGTCGGCGATGCTGATGAACTCCTTGCCGCGGTGGCTCATCTCCATCACCGACATGCCCGAGCGTTGCCAGTCCAGCATCTCGGCGGCGGCGGTCTGGAGCACCGATTCGGGCAGCGCGGCGGGGCCGGCACTGAAATTGAAGACGCGGGTCATGGGCGGACTCTCCGGGCTTGGGGGAATGCGGCGGGGCAGCTGAGGCTGCCTCGATCAGCCCGCCAGTTTACGGGCCGCGACGTGCGCGCTGGCCGCGGGAGGGCATGGCGCTGTGCCTTGTGCTGTGCCCTGGCCGCCGTTCAGGCCACCGGCTCGGGCCCCGCGGCGGCGGCCATCGCCGGCAAGGGGTAGGCCGCCAGCGCGGCCTCGATGTCGGCCAGCGTGGCGCTGTCGTCGGGAGCGGCAGCCAGCAGCAGGCAGGCGATCACGCTGTCAAGCTCGGTGCGGTCGCTCACCGCCACCGGCAGCAGCCGCAGGATCGCCACAGTGCGTTCTCTCGGCGTCAGCACCGCCGAGGCCAACACGCGGTGCGCCAGCCAGGCGGCCAGGTGTGGTGCGAAGCGCGGATCGGGCGCCTGCACCAGCGTGTTGTCGTCCAGCGCGAGGTCGCCAGCGGTGATCAGCGGATTGACCCGTTGCCACTCGCCCAACCGCCACTGGTAGACCCGGGCCAGCGCCTGCAGCGTGCGCGCCTGCAGCAGCCAGGCCGGCAGCTCGCTGGTCGGGTTGATGACGCGGCGCTGCAAATAGCGCTCGCCGACCCGGTGCACGGTGCTGAAAACCGCGGCCAGCGGATCGGCGGCCAACTGGCCCACAGTGGCCATGACCGAGATGGCATCGCCCTGCGCGGCCGGCCACCAGCGGCGCTTCATGGCCTGCACCCGGCTCACCGAGCGGGCGCAGAACACCAGATCCTGCACGTTGTGCGCGGCACGCTCGGCCTCGTCCAGCGCCTCGGCCACCCGGTCAGCCATGCCGCACAGCGCCAGCGCCGCGGCCAGGTCGATGCAGGTCGCGCACTGGAAGCCGGCATAACCCGGCGGCAGCGCCAGGGCCCGCGCCAGCAGCGGCTGCACATCGTCGCCGATCAGCAGATGGCGTGCCACGGCATGGGCAGCCAGTGTGCGGCGGTGGTCGCCCCAGGCATCGCCTCGGCCGCGTAGCGGCTGCAGGTTATCGGTGGCAGCGACTGCCGCGTCCCGCTGCGTGTCCAACGCCTGTTGCGCAGTTGCGCCGCCCTGGCGGGCGTGCAGCGTGGCCAGCGCGATCGGCGCGGCGCCGCCGAATTCGCGGCCTCGGCCGGCAAACGCGGCGCACAGCACGGCGCGCGCCATCTCGCAGACCCAGACCGGGTCCGGGTGGCGGGCCACCGCCAGCAGGATCTGCCACAGCGAGCCATTGCGGTAGACGCGGTAGGCGTTGGCGCCGTTCAGCGCGATGTACTCGCGCAGCTTGGCCGAGCCCAGTGAGGGATCCTGCTGCGCGAAGGCCACCAGCACCGGCGCCTGGAACTCGGCCAGGTAGCGTGTGCCCTCGGCGTCGGCCTCACGCCCCAGTTGCGGCGGCGCGGCCTGGTCGATCAGCATCGACGGGTTGACGCCTTCGGCATCGCTGCCGCCGGCCTGCAACAGGATGCGGGTGACTTCGTCGAGGCCCACCGGCCCCCCGATCGGCTCGAACACCGCCGGCCGCCGCTCGAACAGCGCATCCACACGCTCGTCGAGCACGGTGCCGGTGCGGCTGCGCGCGCGCAAATCGCCGGCGCCGGCACGGTCGCTGTCGATCGCCAGCCAGGCCATCAGCAGCCGCGCAGCGTTCAACCAAGGTTCGTCGGCCGGGTAGAGCTGCAGTTCGCGCTCGGCCTGGGCCAGCTCACCGGCGGCGGCCAGGTCGAGGAAGCGCGAGGCGTCGAGTCGCTCGCGGCGGAACGCCTCCAGCCCCAGCGCCAGGCGGATGGCCACCGGCGGCGAGTGCTCGGGTGGTCCATCGGCCACCGTCTGCAGCGCCAGCCGCAGCGATGCGTCCATGCCAAAGGGATCGGCCAGCCGCTGGCCCTGCACCACCGGATCGAGCACAAAGGCCGCCAGCGCGCGCTGGCGTTCGGCGCGCTGCGCAGCGGCGATGCCGAGCTGAGCGCAGGCGGCCGCCTGATGGGTGGCCAGGTGTGCCAGCGCATAAGCCGACAGTTGAAAGCGGTCGGCCTGGTAGGCGGCGTGCAGGCCATCGGCCAGCCGGCGGTGGCCGTCGACCAAGTTGATGGCGAAACGGCCGCCCTGCTCGTCATCACCGGTCAGCCAGTCCAGCAGCGAGCGGTGGAACAGCGCATGGCGTGGTGCCTGGTGCGACGCTTGATGCGGCGCTTGGTGCGGCGCTTGCTGCTGCGGCGAACCCGCGAACTCGCGCACATAAGCGCCGAGCGCGGCCAACCGTTGCGACAGCGCCGGGCCGGCGGCCAGCCCGGTGGCGGCGGCCAGCTCGGCCGCGGCCAGCGGCGCTTGCGCCGCCGCCAGTACCGCCAGCAGCGGCTGCACCGCCTGCCAGGCGGTGTCGGTCGTGAAGCGCCGGCCGAAGAACAGCCGGTACTGGCGCGTCAGCCCCGGTGGCAAGGTTTGGCTGCCCAGTTCGTCGATGGCCACCAGCCCCTGCGTCAGCGCCGCCAACGCCTGCTCGGCATAGAGGAAGTTGCCCTCAGCCGCGTCGCCGATCTTCTTCGCCGCCCAGGGCCCTTTGTGTTGGCTGGCCTCCACCAGCGCTGCCAGCGGCGGCTGCGCCAGCCGATCGGCGACAAGGCGGCGCAGATCACGCACATTGGCCAGCGCCGTTGGTTCAATGACCAGCGGTTTGAGGTTGGTGAACAGCGCCAGCACCTGGCGCTCGGGCCGGCTGGTGGCCACCAGCGTCAGCCAGGGCGGCAGGCGGTCAATGCGCTCGGCCAGCAGTTGCACGATGCCCACCGGCGCGTCGGCGGCCAGCTCGCTGGCCTCATCGAGCGCGTCGACCACCAGGGCCCAACGGCCGGGCTGCGGTGGCCCCACCTGATGCAGCGCGGCGAGCACACCTTCTTCAAAGGCACTGGCCGGATCGGCGGTGCTGGCCTGTTCGGTCAGCACATCGCGGTAGGGTGCTTGCTCGATCAGCGCCTCGTACGCTGGGTGGCGGCTGGCGATCATGGCCGCGACGCTGCGCACGAAGCGGCCCGGGCTCAGCGTTTCTCGGGTGTCGGCCTGGCAGCAGTGGAAGGCCAGCACCCGGCCGTCGGGGTTGCGGTGCAGGTATTCGGCAACAAAGGCCGACTTGCCAAACCCTGGTCCGCCGGTGATCAGCACGGCGCGGCGGCTGTCGTCGGCCAGCTCGCGCTGCAGCGCGGTGAACAACCAGCGCCGGCCGATGAAGCCCTCGCGCTTGCCCGCCAGATAGCGGCCGAAGTCCCACGGCTGCAAGCGCTCGGTCGAGCTGCGCACCCGCACTTCACCGCGCAAGGCGGCGGCGATGGCATCGCGCAGCCGCGCCAAGGCGGTCTGGTAGTCGGCCTCTTGCTGCCACTGCGTGAAGTCCACGTAGTCCAGGCGGAAGATCTCGAACGGCGGCGTGCAAGGCGCCACCAGCACCGGCACGATCGGCTTGCGCGCTGCGAAGCGGGCGAACGAGATCTCGTCCAGGCACACGCTGTCGTCGCTGGCGCGGCCGTCGGCTCGGCTGCGCACCGAATGTGGCGACATCAATGCCAGCACCGCAGCGGTATCGCGCAGCGCCGCTGTGATCTGTTCGGCCCAGGAGGCGCCGGCCTTCAGCTCGAAGCGGTCCCGCCAGGGCGTGTAACGCGGCTGGCCGACCGGGCTTGGCAGGGCCAGGTCGTGCGCCAGCCGCTCGGCCAGCGCCGATGCATCGGCGCGGCCGTAGCTCAGGAACAGTCGCTCGGGGCTTGCCGGCATGCTGACCTCCTCTGTGCTGTGATGCGATGGTGCCGGGTTCATTGTGCGACGCGTGCGGCCGGCGCCGGTCCTGTTCGACCCGCAAACTGGGGGTAGGCGGCAACCGGGCTGCGACAATCGCGCCCATGCTCCAGTTCGACCTGCTCACCACCGAGGGCCTGGCCCGCCGCGGCCGGCTCACGCTGAACCACGGCGTGGTCGAGACGCCGATCTTCATGCCGGTGGGCACCTATGGCACGGTCAAGGGCGTGCTGCCGCAATCGCTGCACGACATGGGCGCGCAGATCATCCTGGGCAACACCTTCCATCTCTGGCTGCGGCCGGGGCTGGACGTCATCGCGCAGTTCAAGGGTCTGCACGGCTTCGAGGGCTGGCACAAGCCCATCCTCACCGACTCCGGCGGCTTCCAGGTCTGGAGCCTGGGCGGCAGCGACGGCAGCGGCCGCAAGATCAGCGAAGAAGGCGTGCGCTTTGCCTCGCCGGTGAATGGCGACAAGCTGTTCCTGACGCCCGAGGTCAGCATGCAGGTGCAGACGGTGCTCGACAGCGACATCGTGATGCAGTTCGACGAATGCACGCCCTACCAGACCGGTGGCGTGTTGACCACCGAAGCCCAGGCGCGGGCCTCGATGTCACTCAGCCTGCGCTGGGCCGCGCGTTGCATGACCGAGTTTGACCGGCTCGAGAACCGCAACGCGCTGTTCGGCATCGTGCAGGGCGGCATGTTCGAGCACCTGCGCCAGGAGTCGCTGGACGCGCTGGCGGCGCTGGATCTGCCGGGTTATGCCATCGGCGGCGTCAGCGTGGGCGAGCCCAAGGCGCAAATGCTGGCAATCATGGCGCACACACCGCACCGCCTGCCGGCGCACAAGCCACGCTACCTGATGGGCGTGGGCACACCCGAGGACCTGGTAGAGGGCGTGGCCTGCGGCGTCGACATGTTCGACTGCGTGATGCCCACCCGCAATGCGCGCAACGGCCATTTGTTCACCCGTTTCGGCGACCTGCGCATCCGCAATGCCCGCTACAAGAGCGATGCCTTGCCGATCGACGAGACCTGCAGTTGCCAGGCCTGCGGCACCGGCGTGAGCCGCGCCTACCTGCACCACCTCGACCGCTGCGGCGAGATGCTGGGGCCGATGCTCACCAGCATCCACAACCTGCACTTCTACCTGCAACTGATGCGCGAGATGCGCGAGGCGCTGGACGGTGGCCGCTTCGCGGCCTGGCGCCAGCAGTTCAAGACCGATCGGGCGCGCGGCGTCTAGCCCGTCTGAGCGCATTCCACCCCACCCACGCGACCCGGCGCTTTTGCCGGACGCAGCCAACGGACCACTCCGCCCCATGGCGACTTCTTCCAGAACCCGGCGTCAGACGCCCAAGGCCGCTGCCACCGAGCAGCAGCCCGCCGCAGCACCCGCTGGCGCCGCGCAAGCCAAGGCCGCCGGCAAGACCGCGGCCAAAAAGGCGACCAAGCCCGCGACCGAAACCGCCGTCAAACCCGCCAGCAAGACCAGCGCGAAGTCCGCTCGCCCGAAGGCGGCCAAGGCGCCGGCGGTAGCGGACAAAGCCCCTGCCGTTGTGAGCCAAACTTCTGCTGTAGCGGCTAAGGCTCCCGCGTTAGCACCCAAAGCTCGTGCGGCAGCACCCAAAGCTCGTGCGGCAGCATCCAAAGCCCCTGCGGTAGCACCCAACGCCCCTGCGGTGGCGGCCAAAGCCCCTGCGGTGGCACCCAAGGCCCCTGCGGTGGCGGCCAAGAAGACCCGGGCAGCCCGGCCAGTAGCGCGCAAGACCGAGGCCCACAAGCCGGCAGCCGCCGAGACCACGCCCGCCGCGCCGGCATCAGCCGTGGCAGCACCGCCGGCACGGCCCAAGCGCGACGCCAAGTCACGCCGCCCGGCCAAGCCCGCCGCAGCGCCCGCGATGGCCGCAGCGCCAGCGCCTGCACCCGCCAGCGCGCCCGCCGAGCCAACGCCGGTTGCAGTGAGTGCGCCGGTGGTGGAGCCCGCGCCGGACACCGCTTCTAAACCCACGGACATGCCCGCTGCAGCGGACAGCGCTGCCGCAGCCCCCACGCCTGCGGCCAAACCCGGGAGCGGTCGCCAGCGCAGCAACGATCGTTCGGCCAAACGGCCGGCTGGCAGCGGCCAGCCGCCTGCCGCGAGGCCGGCAGCCAGGCCGTCGCGAGGCCGGCGCCGCGCCCCGGACGAGGCCCCGCCGCCGGCTGCGGCCGCCGTCGCCGATACGGCACGAGCCGTGCTGGCCGCACCCACGCCCAAGCTGCCCGCGGCACCGCTGTCAGCGCGCCCATCTTCGTCCAAGTCAGCGCCCAAGTCAGCGCCCAAGTCGGCCCCCAGGTCAGCGCCCACCCCGGCGCCCACCGGCCCGGCCGACAGCGCCATCGTGCTGCTTGAGGGCGACCACCGGCGCATCGCCTGGTTAGCCGGCCATGCCTGCCCCGAGGCGCTTCGCAGCGCGGCTGAACACCATATTGACGCCGAAGGCCACCTGCCGCCCGAGGACGACCAGGCCTTGCCGCTGCTGCAACGCCTGGCCCATGAGGCGCGGCATGCGTTGCGGGTGGATGAAGCGGTGTGGGCCCACCTGGCCGCCCACCGCGATGCCCGGCATCGCTTGTCCGCGCTGGAGGCGGCTTATCCGCAAGGCCCGTCCAGCCCCACGCTGCAGGCCTTGTTGCGCGTGCCGCTGCCGCTGTACCAGGCCGAGGGTGCCTTGTTTGCGGTGGTGGCCGGCCGCGCACTGATTGCCGACGAGCGCGGCCTGGGCAAGAGCGTGCAGGCCATCGCTGCCACCCGGTTGTGGCAGCACCATTTCGGTGTGCAGCGGGTACTGGTGTTGTGCGCCGCCGGTCAGCGCAACGCCTGGCAGCGCGCCTGGCGGCGCTTTGCCGGTGGCGACGATGCGCAGGTGGTCGACGGCGGCCTGCACCAGCGCCAGGCACTGTGGTCGGCCAGCGCCGGGGTGCGCATCCTGGCGCCCGACACACTGGCCCGCGACAGCGCGCAACTGGCCTTCTGGGCGCCCGATCTGATCATCGTCGACGAGCCACAGCAACTGGCGCTGCAGGCGCAAGACTGGCAGCAACTGGTCTCGCCGCATGCGCTGGTGTTGTGCGGCGCGGCGCTCGCCGAGCAGACAGCGCTGATGGACAACATCGTCAGCTGGCTGGACGAGCAGCGCCTGGGGCCGCTGGCGGCCTTGCGTGAACTGCATGCCGCCAGCGATGACGGCCGGGCGCTGGACGACGCCGATGTGGAGCGGTTGACCGGCAGCCTGTCCCGGCTGATGCTGCAGCGCCTGCGCGCCGATCTGAATGATCAGTTGCCGCCGCTGGTGCACACCGAACGCCTGGTGTCACTGGCCCCCGGCCAGCGTGAGCAGCATGACCGCCAGGCCGCCGAAGCGCGGCGCCTGCTGGCCGGCTGGCAGCGCAGCGGCTACTGCAGCGACAGCGACCAGTGGCGGCTGGCGGTGGCGCTGCGCGAGATGCAGCGCGCCTGCCACCGCGCCGATCCGGCCGACCCGCACAGCGCATTGGCCGAGGCCACGCTGCAGACGCTGGCCGCGCAGCTCGACGACTGGTCGCATAGCGGCCCGCTGCAGGCCGCCGTGCTGTGCGCCAGCGAGGCCGACCGCGCCCAGCTGGCCGAACGCCTGGCCGACTGGCTGCAAGACGACGAGGCTGGCGACAACGGGCTGCGGCTACAGCTGGTGGGTCCGGACGAAACCCTGCCCGACGGGCTGGACGCGCTGCTGCAGATCGGCGTGCCCTGGCGGCCACGCCGGCATCCGGCCGGCGCGCGCGGCGCGGCTGCGCCGGGCCAGCAATGGGTTTACCTGGTGGCCCAGGACAGCATCGAGTGCGGCTTGTTCGACACCTTGGCACAGCGCCTGGACGCGCCGCGTGGCCTGGCCGATGGCGGCCGCCGCGACTACCTGCAGGGCGAGCCGCTGGCCGCCTGGCTGACCGCTCTGGGCGCCGCGCTGGCCGCCTGCGCCGCCGCGGCCGCGGCTGATCGCGTCGATTGACACCGCCTTCGCTGCCGCGCTGAACCACCTGCTGCAGGGCCTGCATGACCGGTCGCCCGGCTTCGCCCCTCCCGACAGTGCGGCACTGGCTCGTCCAAGCCGCGCGCAGCATCTTCGGCACCGCGCTGGCGCTGTTGATCCTGTTCGAGGAGTGGGGCTGGCTGCCACTGCAGGCGCTGCTGGCCCGGTTGGCGCGCTGGCCGCCGCTGCGCACCGCAGAAGCGCGGATCCGGCGCCTGCCGCCCTGGCCGGCGCTGGCCCTGTTTGCGCTGCCCACGCTGGCGCTGCTGCCGGTCAAGCTGGCGGCGCTGGCGCTGATCGCCCAAGGCCGGCCGCTGGCCGGGCTGGCGGTGATCCTGGTGGCCAAGCTGCTGGGCACCGCGGTGGTGGCCCGGCTGTACCTGCTGACGCAGCCTGCGCTGCTGCAACTGGCCTGGTTTGCCCGGCTGCATCACTGGTGGCTGCCCTGGAAAGCGGCCCTGCTGGCCCGTGTGCGCCGCAGCTGGGCCTGGCGCCGCGGCCGGGTGCTCAGGCGAGCGCTGCGGCGGCGCTGGACGCGCTGGTGAGCGCGGTGATGAGCGGGCGCCGCGGCCTCACCAGAACTGCCACTGCCCGCTGTGCACCACCCAGAGGCCCAGCGCACCGTTGGTCACCGCGTGGGCGATCACCGCCGTCCAGAGCTTGCCGGTAGCGCGGTAGAGCAGCGCGTAGGCCAGGCCGGCGACGATGGCGGCCAGCCACAGCGGATGGGCCAGCATGAAGGCAAAGGTCGACAGCAGGATGGCCCGCACGCCGACGCGCCGCGGATCCAGGCCTTCGAACACCGGCACCTGCAGCCAGCGCATCAGGAACGAGCGCCAGAACAGCTCTTCCATCACCGGCACCAGCAGTGTGGCGCCCAGCCAGCGCACGGCTATCAGCGGCCACAGCAACTGCCCTTGGGCGTCCACCGGCACAAAGCTGGCGGTGGACTCGCCGATCTGCATCCAGGACGCGTCCAACTGGATCCACAGCGCAAAGACGACCAGGCCAACCGCCACCGACAGCAGGAACTCCCGCAGTCGAGGCACGTTCTGCCGCGCCAGCTCGCCGTACTCGCGCCACCACAGCAGCAGCATGCCGGCCACCACCCCGTTCAAGGCGTAGAGCCAGCGGCTGTCGATGCCCCAGCTGCCGTCGTCGGGTGCCAGGCCGCGCAGCGCCAGCAGGGCCATGAAGGCGGCAAAGGGCAGGATGCGCAACAGCGCGGCGCGGGACAGGTTCATCTTGAGCGGGTCTGGGGCGAGGGACGCAGTGCTTCAAAATGTAAGCGCAGCGGCGGCTCGCAGCGCGCATCCCAGCCGACAAGTGCCTGCATTCCTGCACAAGTGCGCTGCGAAGTGGCGCAGCACCGCCGCCGTGCGAGTGCGGCGATGCACCACCGCCTGCCGCGAGGCCCAGCCCTTGGGCAGGACCGCCTGGCAATGCACCACAGTTGTGCGCAGCTAACGTCAGGCAGGCCGATCCGCGTTGCCACCCAGGGCATGCGGCTTGCTGCCTGGCCCGTCCATGGCCACCCTGCTGCTGATCAACCCGAATACCAGCGCGCATGTCACCGCGCTGCTGGCCCGACATGCCCGCTCGATGGCGCCAGCCGGCGCGATGCTGCACGCCGTCACCGCGCCCTTTGGTGCGGCCTACATCGCCACGGAAGCGGCCGCCGCGGTGGCCAGCGAGGCTGTCCTGGCCGCCTGGGCCCAGCACCTCGCGGCCCATGATCCGCCTGACGCGGTGCTGGTGGCCTGCTTCGGCGACCCGGGTGTGGCCGCGCTGCGCCAGCGCTGCACCGTGCCGGTGCTGGGCCTGGCCGAGGTGGCGATGCGCGAAGCCGATGCGCTGGGCCGCTATGCCATCGTCACCGGCGGCGCTGCCTGGGCACCGATGCTGCAACGTCTGGCTGGCGAACTGGGCCTGGCCGACCGCCTGGCCGGCGTGCACACCATCGAGCGCAGTGGCGCCGAGTTGCTGGCCGACCCGGCTGCCGCTCATGGCCTGCTGCTGCAGGCCTGCCGTGAGGCGCTGGCCGCCGCTGATCTGCAATCGCTGGTGATTGGCGGCGCGGCGCTGGCCGATCTGGCGGCGCCGCTGGCGCCGCTGCTGCCGGTGCCGCTGATCAACAACGTGCACAGCGGATTGCGCGCAGCCTGGCACACCGCTTGCAGAGGTAGTGGCTCATCCCTGAAGGAGTCACCATGAGCAAGCGCAAGATCCGATCACTGTTCACCCTGTTGCCGCTGGCCAGCCTGGCCGTGCTGCTGGCCCATCCGGCCGCGATGGCGCAAGAGAAGGTGTTGCGCATCGCGATGACTGCCGCCGACATCCCGCGCACGCTGGGCCAGCCCGACCAGGGCTTCGAAGGCAACCGCTTCACCGGTATCCCGCTGTACGACGCGCTGACACACTGGGACTTGTCCAAGAGCGACGCCGCCAGCGTGCTGATCCCCGGCCTGGCCACCAGCTGGGCGGTGGATGCCAAGGACAAGACCAAGTGGGTGTTCAAGCTGCGCCCGGGCGTCAAGTTCCACGACGGCTCGGATCTGACCGCCGACGCGGTGGTGTGGAACGTGCGCAAGGTGCTGGACAAGGACGCGCTGCACTTCGACGCCAGCCAGGTGGGCGTCACCGCATCGCGCATGCCCACGCTGCGCAGCGCACGCAAGATCGACGACCTCACGGTCGAATTGACCACCAGCGAGCCCGACGCCTTCCTGCCGCTGAACCTGACCAACCTGTTTATCGCCTCGCCGGCACACTGGCAAAAGAAGTTTGACGCCGCCGCTGGCAGCGCGCCGGCCGACAAGGCCAAGACCGCCTGGATTGCGTTTGCCGCCGACGCCTCGGGCACCGGCCCGTTCAAGATGGCGCGCTTCGTCCCCCGCGAGCGGCTGGAGCTGGTGCCCAACAAGACCTATTGGGACCCCAAGCGCACGCCCAAGATAGACCGCGTGGTGCTGCTGCCCATGCCCGAGGCCAATGCCCGCACGGCGGCGCTGATGTCGGGCCAGGTCGACTGGATCGAGGCGCCCTCGCCCGACACGATGGCGGCCATCCAGGCCCGTGGCCACAAGATCTACTTCAACCAGCAGCCCCATGTCTGGCCCTGGCAGTTGAGCTTTGCCGAGGGCTCGCCCTGGTTGGACAAGCGGGTGCGGCAAGCCGCCAACCTCTGTGTCGACCGTACCGGCCTGCTCAAGCTGCTGGGCGGCATGATGGGCGTGCCCAAGGGCACGGTGCCGCCGGGCCATCCGTGGTGGGGCAACCCCAAGTTCGACATCAAGTACGACCCCGCCGCCGGCACCAAGCTGATGGCCGAGGCTGGCCACACTCCCGCCAAGCCGCTGAAGGTCAAGGTGCAGATCTCGGCCTCGGGCTCGGGCCAGATGCAGCCGCTGCCGATGAACGAGTTTGTGCAGCAAAGCCTCAAGCAATGCGGCTTCGACGTGCAGTTCGACGTGCTGGAGTGGAACACCTTGTTCACCAACTGGCGCAAGGGCGCAAAAGACCCGTCGGCCAATGGCGCCAACGCCATCAACGTCAGCTTCGCGGCGATGGACCCGTTCTTCGCGATGGTGCGTTTCACCAGCACCAAGACCTTCCCGCCGGTGTCGAACAACTGGGGTTACTTTGGCAACGCCGAGTTCGACAAGCTGATCGCCGACGCGCGCACCAGCTTTGACGACAAGGCCCGTGATGCCGCGCTGGCCAGGCTGCATGCCCGCATCGTCGAAGAGGCGCCGTTTGTCTGGATCGCCCATGACGTGGGCCCGCGTGCCATCGCGGCCAAGGTCAAGGGCGTGGTGCAGCCGCGCAGCTGGTTCATCGACCTGGCCCCGGTGACGATGGACTGAAGGGATGACGGCCCCCGCGTCGCTGCGCTCCGCCCCCCCAAGGGGGCAAGCGACCGCCTTGGGGCGGCCCGGCGCAGGCCGCCGGCTTCGATAGTCACCGCCCATGCTGACCTACCTGCTGCGCCGCATCGGCTATGCCCTGCCCATCATGGTGGGTGTGGCGCTGGTGTGTTTCGCCCTGGTGCACCTGGCGCCCGGCGATCCGCTGGTGTCCATCCTGCCGCCCGATGCCTCGGCCGATCTGGCGGCGCAGATGCGCACGCTCTACGGCTTTGACCGCAGCTACCCCGAGCAGTTTGTCAGCTGGGTCTGGCGCGCCTTGCAGGGTGACCTGGGCACCAGCATTGCCAGCGGCCGGCCGGTGACGGCCGAGGTGCTGAAGGCGGTGGGCAACACCTTGCGCCTGGCGGTGCTGGCCACCGTCATCGGCTTTGTGCTGGGCAGCCTGTTCGGCTTTGTCGGCGGCTACTTCCAGCGTGCCTGGCCCGACCGGCTGGCGTCGATGCTGGCGGTGCTGGGGGTCAGCGTGCCGCACTACTGGCTGGGCATGGTGATGGTGATCGTCTTCTCGGCGATCCTGGGCTGGCTGCCGGCCACCGGCGGCGGGCCGGGCGGCACCGACTGGGCCTGGGACTGGAACCACCTGCAGTACATGGTGCTGCCGGCCATCACCATGAGCGTGATACCGATGGGCATCATCGCCCGCACCGTGCGTGCGCTGGTGGCCGAGATCCTGGCGCAGGAGTTCATCGTCGGCCTGCGCGCCAAGGGCCTCACCCACCTGGGCATCTTTGCCCATGTGGTGAAAAACGCCGCGCCCACCGCGCTGGCGGTGATGGGCCTGCAATTGGGCTACCTGCTCGGCGGCAGCATCCTGATCGAGACCGTGTTCGCCTGGCCGGGCACCGGCTTTCTGCTCAACAGCGCGATCTTCCAGCGTGACCTGCCGCTGCTGCAGGGCACCATCCTGGTACTGGCGATGTTCTTCGTGGTGCTGAACCTGCTGGTGGACGTGCTGCAGACCTTGCTCGACCCGCGCATCGCCAGGGCTTGAGGCCAACAACCCAACACTCAAAATGAGCAGCCTCGCCGCCCCTGCTGTTGCACCCGCCGCCGCGCAAACGGCCCAGCGCTCGCCTGGCTACTGGCAAAGCGTGTTCACTCGCCTGCTGGCCGACAAGCTGGCGATGGGCGCCGCGGCGGTGGTGGTGGTCCTGCTGTTGATGGCCGTCTTCGGCCCCTGGCTGGTGCCGGCCGACCCCTACCAGACCTCGATGCTCAACCGCTTGAAGCCGATCGGCACCGAAGGCTACTGGCTGGGCACCGACGAGCTGGGCCGCGACATGCTCAGCCGGCTGATCGTGGGCGCCCGCCTGAGCCTGTTCATGGGTCTGACGCCGGTGCTGCTGGCCTTTGTGGTCGGCTCGGCGATCGGCATCCTGGCGGGCTATGCCGGCGGCTGGGTCAACACCGCCGTCATGCGCACCATCGATGTGTTCTACGCCTTCCCGTCGGTGCTGCTGGCGATCGCGCTGTCAGGTGCGCTGGGCGCGGGCATCTTCAACTCGCTGCTGTCGCTGACCATTGTTTTCGTGCCGCAGATCGCCCGGGTGGCCGAGGCGGTTACCGCCCAGGCCAAGGGGCGCGATTATGTGGAGGCGGCGCGGGCCTCGGGCGCCAACGCCTTCACCATCGTGCGGGTGCATGTGCTGGGCAATGTGCTGGGGCCGATCTTCGTCTACGCCACCAGCCTGATCGCGGTGAGCCTGATCCTGGCTTCGGGCCTGAGCTTTCTGGGCCTGGGCGTGAAGCCGCCCGAGCCCGAGTGGGGCTTGATGCTCAACACGCTGCGCACCGCCATCTATGCCCAGCCCTGGGTGGCGGCGCTGCCCGGCTTGATGATCTTCATCACCTCCATCGCTTTCAACCTGCTGTCCGACGGCCTGCGCTCGGCGATGGACAACAAGAGTTGACCCGCATGAGCGACACCGCAGCACGCCCCATTGCCCAGCCTGAAGGTGTAGACCGCGGCGGCCCCGGCACACCGCTGCTGGAGATTCGCGGCCTGCAAAAACACTTTGCGCTGAAAAAGGGCCTGCTGGGCGGCGGCGGCGGCGGCATGGTGCGCGCGGTTGACGGCGTTGACTTCAATGTGCTCAAGGGCGAAACCCTGGGCGTGGTGGGTGAGTCGGGTTGCGGCAAGAGCACCACCGCACGGCTGCTGATGCAGTTGATCACGCCCAGCGCCGGTGAGGTGATCTTCGACGGCTGCACCGTGGGCGGCCGCGAGCTGAGCCTGAAGGAGTTCCATCGCCAGGTGCAGATGGTGTTCCAGGACAGTTATGCCTCGCTGAACCCGCGGTTGACGATCGAGGACTCGATCGCTTTCGGCCCCATGGTGCATGGCGTGTCGCGGCGTGATGCCCTGGAGCGTGCCCATGACCTGCTCAACCGCGTGGGCTTGGCGCCGGCACGTTTCGCCGGTCGTTACCCGCATGAGTTGTCGGGCGGCCAGCGCCAGCGCATCAACATCGCCCGCGCCCTGGCGCTGCAGCCGCGGCTGGTGATCCTGGACGAGGCGGTGTCGGCGCTGGACAAGAGTGTCGAAGCCCAGGTGCTGAACCTGCTGATGGACTTGAAGCAGGACTTCGGCCTGACCTATGTCTTCATCAGCCACGACCTGCAGGTGGTGCGCTACCTGAGCGACCGGGTGATGGTGATGTACCTCGGCCAGGTGGCCGAACTGGGCCCCAGCGACGCGCTGTTCAATCACCCGCTGCACCCCTACACCAAGGCCTTGTTGAGCTCGATGCCGGCGATGGACCCTGACCAGCGCACACAAGAGGCGCCACTGGCCGGCGACCCACCCAACCCGATCAACCCGCCCAGCGGCTGCCGCTTCCATCCGCGCTGCGCGCTGGCCGCGCCGGTGTGCAGCCAGCGTGTGCCCCAGGCGGTGGCCGCCGAGGCTGCGCACGCGGTGGCCTGCCTGGTGCACGAGCCGGGAAGCGGCCACCCGATGGCCGCGCCCGCTGCCAGAAAGGTAGCGTGAGATGGCGAACGTGATGCAAAACCAGTCCGCCGCCGACGCGGCGATGGTCGAGATCAAGGATCTGCGGGTCACTTTCACCGGCGGCGGCAAGCCGGTGACAGCGGTCAGCGGCGTCAGCCTGCAGGTGCAGCGCGGCGAGGTGGTGGCGCTGATCGGTGAATCAGGCTCAGGCAAAAGCGTCACGCTGCGCACCCTGCTGCGGCTGCACAACGAGCGCCGCAGCCAGATCCAGGGCACGCTGAAGGTGGCTGGGCAGGATGTGCTGGCCATGACGCCACGCGCACTGGCCGACTACCGCGGCAAGGTCACCTCGATGATCTTCCAGGAGCCGCTGCTGGCGCTGGACCCGGTCTACAGCGTGGGCCAGCAGATCGTCGAGGCCATCCTGCGGCATGAGTCCATCAGCGCCGCCCAGGCCCGGCAGCGCGCGCTGGCCTTGTTCGAGCGGGTGCGCATTCCCAGCCCCGAGCGGCGGCTGGCGGCCTATCCGCACGAAATGAGCGGCGGCATGCGCCAGCGCGCGATGATCGCCCTGGCCCTGGCCTGCAAGCCCCAGGTGCTGCTGGCCGACGAGCCTACCACCGCGCTGGACGCTACGGTGCAGATCCAGGTGCTGCTGCTGCTGCGCGAACTGCAGCGCGAGCTGGGCCTGAGCGTGATCTTCGTCACCCACGACATCGGCGCCGCCGTCGAGGTGGCCGACCGCATTGCGGTGATGTACGCCGGGCGCATCGTCGAAGAGGGCACGGCGCGACAACTGATCCGCGAGCCCAGACACCCCTACACCCAGGCCTTGCTGCAAAGCCGCGCCCATGGCGCACTGGCCAAGGGCGGCCGCCTGGCCACCATCCCCGGCAGCCCACCCGACCTGGCCAACCTGCCACCGGGCTGCGCCTTCGCCGAGCGCTGCGCCCTGGCCGAAGCCCGCTGCCGCAGCGAGCGGCCCACCCTGGTGGCGCTGTCGCCCGGCCACCTGGCCAGCTGCCACCGCACCGATGCCACCGCACCGGTGCTGGCCAGCACCGATTGAGCCCAGTCCCTGGCCGCCACGCACGACCAGTTCATACTGCCGATGTCCGAGCCTGCTGCTGACCAGCGGGCCCGGCGCGGCGTCACCGACGAGTCCCTGCCATGCCTTTGCACGACCCCGCACACGCCTTCGTCCCTTATCCCGATGTGGCCGTGCCACGCGCCGGCAGCGGGCCGCTGGCCGGCCTGAACTTCGGCGTCAAGGACTTGTTCGACGTGGCGGGCTACCCCACCGGCGGCGGCTCGCCCATCGTGCTGGCGATGTCGGGCATCAAGACCCGCACCTCGCCGACGGTGCAGCGGCTGCTCGACGCCGGCGCGGCCTTCGCCGGCAAGACCGTCACCGACGAACTGGCGTTCTCGATGAACGGCAATAACGCGCATTTCGGCGCGCCGATCAACGGTGCAGCACCCGAACGCATCAGCGGCGGCTCGTCCTCGGGCTCGGCTTCGGCGGTGTCGAACGCCTTGTGTGACTTTGCGCTGGGCACCGACACCGGCGGCTCGGTGCGCGCGCCGGCCAGCCACTGCGGCCTGCTCGGGCTGCGGCCCAGCCATGGCCGCATCAGCCTGGAAGGCGCGCTCGACTTGGCGCCCAGCCTGGACACTTGCGGCTTCTTCGCGCGCGAGACCAGCACCTTTGCCCGCGTCGCCGAGGTGCTGCTGGGCGCCGATGCCACGCCCCTGCCCGAGCAACCGCGCCTGCTGTGGCCGAGCGAGGTCTGGGCGCTACTGGCGCCCGAAGTGGCCGCCGCCGCGCTGCCCGGCGCCGATGCGGTGCTGGCCGTGCTGGGCCGCGCCGCGCCAGCGTCGGTGGTGCGCGGCAGCTGGGACGCCATGTACTGGTTTTTCCGCTACATCCAGGGCCGCGAAGCCTGGACCACCGACGGCCCGCTGATCCAGCGTTACGCGCCGCCGCTGGGCCCGGGCGTGGCCGAGCGCTTTGCCTGGTCCAGCCAGGTCACCGATGCGCAGGTTGCCGAGGCCACGGCCTTTCGCGCCGAGTTCAGCGCCATGATCGATCAGCTGCTGGGCCATGACGGCGTGCTGCTGATGCCCACCCTGCCCGATGTCGCGCCACGGCGCGATGCCGGCGACGCGGCGATGGGCGACTACCGTGAGCGCGCGGTGCGCATGTTGTGCATCGCCGGGCTGTCGCGCACACCCCAGCTGAGCCTGCCGCTGCTGCGCCGCGACGGCGCGCCGATGGGCTTGTCACTGTTGGGCCCGCGCGGCAGCGACCGCAGCCTGGTGGCGCTGGCGCAGCGGCTGGCGGCCGCTGGGCTGGGGGCCTGATTGAGCCGGTCGCCTAATACCTGACGTCAGCGGCCAAATCCGACGGTGGGACGGCCGGCCCCCGCCCCGTCAGGCAGCGGCCGCAGCGCCCTCTGGCGCATGGCGGTAGTGGTAGGCATAGGCGTCGGCAAAGCCCAGGCGCTGGTAGATCGCACGTGCCGCGTGGTTGTCGGCATCCACCTGCAGGTAGGCCACGCGTGCACCATCGGCCGCGGCGCCGGCCAGCAACTGGTCGCACAGCAGGCGAGCCAAGCCCTGCCCGCGCACGGCAGGATCGGTGAAGACGTCGTATAGCCCGACCAGATCACCCTCGCGCGCCGTCTGGCCACAGGCCAGCAGCGCGCCATCGTCCTGGCGACGCAGTAGCCAGCCCTGGTAGGGCACGGGCGACAGTGCCAGGCGTTCGGCCATGGCCTGGCGCTGGCCGGCGGGCGAGCCGCGCAGCGCGCCCACCAGGTGGGCGAACTCGGCCGCGGCGCAGCGCTGCAGTTGCAGGCCGTGCGGCAGCGGCTGCGCCCGCTGCGGGCACCGCGGCGCCACCATCACCCGGGTGTCGTCCTGCTGCCCATAGCCCAGCGCTGCCAGGGCCTCATCCAGCCCAACCGGCCGGCTGAAGGGTGTGAGCCGCAGCACCATCGGCAGGCCGGCTGCGGCAAACATCTGGGCGCAAGCCGCCAGACGTTCGGCCAGCGGCAAGCGGCCGTCGGCCACCGCCTGCACGCAGCGCGCGCGCTTGGCCTTGCCTGGCGAGAAGCGCAGCAGCCAGCCATCGAGCCAGCGCTGCTGCGGCGGCGCGCTGGCGTTGATGCCGGCGTCCTCGATGCGGGACAGCAGGGTGTCGGGCAGCCCGAACGGGTTCATCGAGGCAGTGCCCGGCGGCAGACGGCCGCCCACGGTCAAGCGCCGAACTGCAGCGCGCCCACACGCTGCACCAGTTCACGCGCGAATTCGACATAAGCCACCGCGCCCTTGGACGCCGGGTCGAACACCACGCCAGGCTGGCCGTAGCTGGGCGCCTCGGCCAAACGTACATTGCGCGGGATCACCGCATTGAACACCTTGTCGCCGAAGTGGCTCTTGAGTTGCTCACTCACCTGCTGCTGCAAGGTGATGCGCGGGTCGAACATCACCCGCAGCAGACCGATGATCTGCAGGTCGCGGTTGAGGTTGGCATGCACCTGCTTGATGGTGTTGACCAGGTCGGACAAACCCTCGAGCGCAAAATACTCGCACTGCATCGGCACGATCACGCCATGGGCACTGCACAGGCCGTTGAGGGTGAGCAGGCTCAACGACGGCGGGCAATCGATCAGCACGAAGTCGTAGACACCCGTCGGGTCGGCCGCGGCGGCGGCCAGCGCGCGGCGCAGGCGCAGGTTGCGGTGCTCCAGCGCCACCAACTCCACCTCAGCGCCGGCCAGTTCGCGGTTGGCCCCCAGCACATCGTAGCCGCCGGCCTCGGAGCGCTGGCACGCTTCGATGATGCTGGCGGATTCGAGCAGCACGTCGTAGATCGACAGCGGCATCGCGCGTTTGTCGATGCCCGAGCCCATGGTGGCA
The DNA here is from genome assembly GCA_038207685.1 of Burkholderiales bacterium. Taxonomy (GTDB): domain Bacteria; phylum Pseudomonadota; class Gammaproteobacteria; order Burkholderiales; family Burkholderiaceae_C; genus Pseudaquabacterium. The sequence continues at coordinate 29,797 of JBBQZM010000005.1, read as the reverse complement.
TTGCCCTGCGGATCCAGATCAACCACCAGCACACGCTGGTCGACACGGGCCAGACCGGCGGCCAGGTTGACGGTGGTGGTCGTTTTGCCGACGCCACCCTTCTGATTTGCAATACAGAAAACTTTGGCCATGGGTCAGGAGTATCGCTGCTGCCGATCGTGGATTGGCGGCGCGCCAGACTACGGATCACGCCAAATTGAAACGGGGAGAGGCGGGTTGCTGCTGGCCGTCGGGGCGGGGTCGGTCGCTCTACCTGGCCCTGGATCAGGCTGGTCGGCGGCGCAGCCACACCAGGCAGCGCTGGGCGTCCAGGCCGGGCACCTGCAGTTGTTCCACGTGAAACAGCTCTACCCCAGGAGGCAAGTGCATCAGCTCCTCGTCGGTCGGTTTGCCCTTCATCGCCATCCAGACGCCTTGTGGCGCGAGCAGATGGGCCGACAAGCGCGTGAAGTCCGCCAAAGAAGCGAACGCCCGTGAGGTGATCAGGTGGTAGCCCGGCGCGTCGCCCGAGGCGGCAGACGCAGGCGGCGCCAGGTTTTCCACACGCGCGTGCAAGCCTTGCAGCTGGCGCAACCGCAGTTCTACCGCCACCTGCTTGATGAAACTGGCCTTCTTGCCCACGGTATCGACACAGCTCACCTGCCAAGAGGGCTGCATCGCAGCCAGCACCACACCCGGCAGGCCCCCGCCGCTGCCGACATCAAGCACACGAAGCGCAGCGGCATCGGCGGCATCATCAGCAGGATCATCCCCCGCCGTGGAGGCCGACGCGCCACTCCGCGCTGCCACCCAACGACGCAACGGCGGCAGCACGGCCAGACAGTCCACCAGATGGTGGCTGAGCATCTGGTCCGGATCACGCAAGGCGGTGAGGTTGTAGACGCTGTTCCAGCGCTGCAGCAACTGCAGGTAAGCCAGCAACTGGTCGACCTCGGCCTCGGACAGCGCCAGACCCAACTGCTCAGCGGCCTCGCTGAGCTGGCGGCGATGGCTGCTTACGGACTGGATGCTGCTGCCTTGCGGCGCCGGGGGCGCCATCTCAGACCGCACGCCGCTGCGGCGTGTCCTGGTCTTGCGCGCCGCGGGCATCGCCAGCGTCCGTGAGGGCGTCAACCGCCGCCGCCTCAGCTTCACTGCCGTCGCGCAACGTCACAAACCCCTTGAAACGGCCCTTCTTCAAATGCACCAGCAGCAAGGAAATGGCTGCTGGCGTGATACCCGAAAGCCGGGTTGCCTGGCCCAGGGTCTCGGGCCGCTGGCGCATCAAGGTTTGCCGCACCTCGAAACTGAGCGCCTTGACCTGGGCGTAGTCGAGTTCAGCCGGTAGCTTCAGGTGCTCAAAGTGAGCCGCGCGCTCCACATCCTCGATCTGCTTGCCGATGTAACCCGCGTATTTGATAGCGATCTCCACCTGCTCGATCACCGCATCGCTCAAGGCTGGCCCCAGGTCTTGCGTCAATGTTTCACGTGAAACAAGCTCGCCCGCAGCCAGAGCCTGAGGCGCAGCAAGCGCCGCCACTTGCAGCGTAGCGTCGTAATCCACCCCCGGACGACGCAGCAGATCAGTCAAGCGGTACTCCCGCTCGATGGCCTTGCCCAACAGGCGCTCGGCATCCGCCGCCGCCAGCACGCCCGGATGCACCCAGCAGCGTTTCAGCTGCTCGGTCAACTTGGCCACCGCATCACGCTTGCGGTTGAACACCGCCCAGCGCACATCGTCAACCAGACCGATCTGACGGCCGATCTCGGTCAGTCGGGCGTCGGCGTTGTCCTCGCGCAGCTGCAAGCGGAACTCGGCACGGCTGGTGAACATGCGGTAGGGCTCGCTGACCCCCTTGGTGATCAGGTCGTCCACTAGCACGCCCAGGTAGGCCTGATCACGGCGCAGTGCCAGCGGCGCATGGCCCTGCACCTGCAGCGCCGCATTGACGCCGGCAAACAGGCCTTGGGCCGCAGCCTCCTCGTAGCCCGTGGTGCCGTTGATCTGGCCCGCAAAAAACAGCCCGGTGATGGCCTTGGTCTCGAAGCTGCTCTTCAGTGCGCGTGGGTCGAAATAGTCGTACTCGATCGCATAACCCGGCCGCAGGATATGGGCGTTCTGCAGGCCAGCCATCGACTGCACCGCTGCCAACTGAATATCAAAGGGCAGCGAGGTCGAGATGCCGTTGGGATAAAACTCGTGCGTCGTCAGCCCTTCGGGCTCCAGGAAGATCTGGTGGCTGTCCTTGTCGGCAAAGCGGTTGACCTTGTCCTCGATGCTCGGGCAGTAGCGCGGGCCCACGCCCTCGATCACCCCGGTGAACATCGGGCTGCGGTCAAAGCCGGAGCGGATGATCTCGTGGGTACGGGCATTGGTGTGGGTGACCCAGCACGGCACCTGGCGCGGATGTTGCGCCGCGTCGCCCAGAAAGCTGAACACCGGTACCGGGTCCAGATCGCCCGGCTGCGCGGTGAGCTGGCTGAAGTCGATCGAGCGGCCTTCGATGCGCGGCGGTGTGCCGGTCTTCAAGCGGCCCTGCGGCAGCTTCAACGCCTTGAGCCGCGCTGACAGCGTGACTGCCGGCGGGTCACCCGCGCGCCCCGCCGGGTGGTTCTGCAGCCCGATGTGAATGCGGCCATCCAGAAAAGTGCCCGCCGTCAGCACCACCGTCTTGCCTCGAAATTGGATGCCGGCCTGGGTGATGGCGCCCACCACCCGCTCGCCCTGGCCGTCGGACTCGAGCATCAGGTCATCTACCGCCTGCTGGAACAACCACAGATTGGGCTGGTTCTCCAGCCGCTGCCGGATCGCCGCCTTGTACAGGATGCGGTCGGCCTGCGCCCGGGTGGCACGCACCGCCGGTCCCTTGCTGCCGTTGAGGATGCGGAACTGGATGCCGGCCTCATCCGTGGCGGCGGCCATCGCGCCGCCGAGCGCGTCCACCTCCTTCACCAGGTGGCCTTTGCCGATGCCGCCGATCGATGGGTTGCAGCTCATCTGCCCCAGCGTCTCGATGTTGTGGCTCAGCAGCAGCGTGGTGCAACCCATGCGTGCAGCGGCCAGCGCCGCCTCGGTGCCGGCATGGCCACCACCGACGACGATGACATCAAAGGATTGAGGGTGAAGCACGGTAGGGATCGGCACGGGCGCGCCGACAGGCAATGGGCAGGCCCCCATTGTAAAAACCCCAGGCCCTCGCTGGGCGACAGGCCGCCATGGCCTTGCAGCGGCGATGATGCGGGCCATGCCAGACACGCCTGCCCGTCCGCCTATCCCAGCCTGCCGCCCGGGCTGCGCTGCGTGTTGCATCGCGCCCTCGATCAGCAGCGCCATCCCCGGCATGCCGCATGGCAAACCGCCAGGGGTGCCCTGCGTGCAACTCGATGCATCCGGCCGCTGCCGCTTGTTCGGCCGGCCGGAGCGGCCAGCCGTGTGCAGCACGCTGCAGCCCAGCGCCGAGATGTGTGGCGAAAGTCGCGCCCAGGCCATGCATTGGCTGACGCGACTGGAGGCTGACACCGCGCCAAGACCAACGGCCATGCGCGCCAGCACTACTCCAGCTTGCTGCTGAAGAACCAACGCGATCGCTCCAACCTATCGAGTATCTGATATCAATAGCCACAGGTAGTCCAAGCCAGGCCTAGCCGCGACAAGGTGCCCAAGACGACAAAAGGCCCGCGGTCAGCGGGCCTTCTTGACGGTGCTGCGCAGTATGAGCCGGGCAAACCCGGCCAAGACTGCGTGGACGGCGTCTTACCAGCCGTTGCGGGGCAACTGGGTGGTGGATTGGGTGCGGGTGGTGGTGGTTTGCATGAGGCTACTCCGAGGGTTGGATGTGTAGCGCTTGGCTCAGCGCATGTGACTTATTTCACCAGCGCACTCCACCATGCGGTACTGTCAACTCTTACAGGGGTGACCGGCAGTGGCTTCCCAGCCACAGCCCGACCGCGATCAGACTCAGCTGATCAGGCCCAGACGCAGGGCCTTGAGCACCGCCTGGTGCTTGCTGGTGCAGTCCAGCTTGTGCATGGCGTTGTTCACGTGCAGCACCGCGGTGCGCTCACTGATGCCCAGGATGGCGCCCATTTCCCAGGCGGTCTTGCCCTCCATCGTCCAGCGCAAGGCTTCCAGCTCGCGCGGCGTCAGTGACGGCCGGTCGGTGGCCGTAGCCGACGGCGACAACACGCGCATCGCCGCATCCTGGGCATGCACCGCAAACAGCTGCAGATCGGCCACCAGCCGGGTCAGCTCGCCGCCGTCGCTGGGCAGTGGCCGATCCCGCTCGATACCCATCGCAAAATGTCGACCCTCGGGCAGGTGCAAGGCCATGGCGATGCCGGTGCGGTAGCCAAAACGGGCCTGCTCTTCCCAGAGTTCGCCCAGGCCTTGGCTGGTGTAGGTGGCCTGGTCCCAGATGATGGGCAACGAATGGCGCCGGCAATGCTGCATCACCGGATCGCGCCGCATGCTGGGCACGTCGTTGATGGCCTGGGCATAACCGTCCGGCGCATTGTCGATCGCGACAAACTCCGAGCGGCCGACGGTGTAGTCGACCACGGCCATCGCCGACACCGTATTGAAACCCAGGCTATGCGTGAAGCGCACGACTTCATGGCGGAAGTCTTCGCGACTTCCGGCCTGGAGTATGGCTGTGAAACCCCCTTGCAGCATGTCGGCGGATCAGGGGCTTAGGGCCTCCGCCATCCTGCCCTGCAAAGGTTTACATGTTTTCATTTGATGACGGATGCCGAAAACTGCGCCGTCTGTATGCAACTGCAATGGTGATAGTCATGAACTCCACGCTCCAACAATGTCCTCCCTGGACTTTGCATGCCTGGCCCACATTATTGTGGCAGGTTGGCAAACACAACCCGCTACACCTGCATCATCTGAGCACACAAATTATCAATCCCGGCGACGCCATGTTCCGCACCGTCGGCCAGACAATCTGGGCCTGCCATGGCGACGAAGGCGATGTCGGGCTGGCCTGGGACTGGGTGCAGCTTGGCCGCGGCGTGGTGGCGATGGCCGATCCGATGGCGGTGGTGACCAACCTGCGGCTGGTCGGCGAGGAGGGCGGGGTGTTGTCGCCCTTCGAATCGGCGCGGCACATCAATTGCATCGTTCACGGCCTGCCCTGGCAGGATGAAGTAGAACGCGCGTTGGGCAGTTCATGCCCGCCCTTGCTCCGGCCAAGCCGCGTGCCGCCCCCCGCGCAACTGGCGCCGGGCAGCCAGCTGCGCCAGTGACCCGGCCCACGCTCACTTGAGCGCTGCCGCGCGCAGCTGCCGCGCCACATAGGCCAGGCACAGCGCGCTGCCTGCTGCGGCCACCGCCAGCGGCAGCAGCAGATCGGGCAGCGTCAGCGCCTCGCCGCCCAGCACCCGCTGCATCAGTGTGATCTGGGCCAGCGCCGGTGTCCACAGGTGCCAGCCCTGTTCACCGCCCTGGTTGAAGACGGTCACCATCGGCAGCAGCGACACCGCCAGCACCACCACCGTGGTATTGGCCTGCGCTTCCTTGAAGCTGCGGCAACGGATGGCCACCGCCATCAGCAACGCCGACAACAGCGCCGCCAGTGGCAGCAGCAGCGCCAGGAACAGCAGCGCCTCACGTGGGCCGAACTGGAACATCGTCGCCAGCGTCTCGCTGCGCAGCAGCCACTGCCCGGGCAGGAAGCTGAAGCATGACAGCACCGCCACGCCCATGCCCATGCAGGCCACCGCGCCCCACTTGCCGACCACCAGCGCGCCGCGCGCCACCGGCGCCATCAGCAAGGGCTCCAGCGAGCCGCGCTCACGCTCGCCGGCTGTGGTGTCGAGTGCCGCATGCAGCGCGCCGTAGAGCACCGCCAGCAGCACGAAGAAAGGCACCAGCCGGGTGAACTGCGCCGCGCGCGCGCGGGGGTCGGCCAAGTCATGCTCATCGACGTGCAGCGGCTGCAACAGACTGGGCGTGACACCGCGCATCACCAGCCGCAGGGTGGTCTGCTCCTGGCTGAACCCCTGCAGCAGCCGCGACAGCGCGCCCGCGCTGCGCTCGGCACGCTGGTTGGCGGCGCTGCTGACCAGCACCAGCCGCGGCGCCAGGCCGTCGGCCAGGTCGCGCTCGAAGTCGGCCGGCACCACCAGCACCGCATGGCCAAAACTGCGATCGAGCAACGCGGCCTCGTGTTCGGCCGGCGCCTGCAGCACCGTCCAGCCCTGGCGCGCGATGAAGTTGCGCAAGGTCGGCGCGGTCTCCATACCCTGGGCATATAGCTCACGGGCCTCGGCGCGGGCCTCGGAATCGGCCACCACCAGCGACAAGGCCACCAGCATCAGCGGCCCCAGCGCCACCGACGACAGCAGCACGATCAGCAGCGTGCGGCGGTCGCGCAGCGCGTCCAGCAATTCCTTGCGGAACACCTGCCAGGCAGCCGCCCAGGCCGACACCGCGCGCGGCGCCATCATGCCGCACCGCCGCCAAAGGCCAGCTCAACGAAACAGGCCTCAAAATCGTCATGCCCGGTGCGCGCCAGCAGCTGCGGCACGCTGCCCTCGGCCACGGTGCGGCCGCCGGCCATCACCACCACCTGATCGCACAGCCGCTCCACCTCCTGCATGATGTGGGTAGAAAAAACGATGCACTTGCGCTGCTCGTCGCGCAGTCGGCGCAAGGCCTCGCGCAGGCTGCGCGTGGCCAGCACGTCCAGGCCGTTGGTCGGCTCGTCGAGGATGATGTGGCTGGGGTCATGCACCAGCGCCCGGGCCAGCGCGGTCTTCATGCGTTCGCCCTGGCTGAAGCCCTCGGTGCGGCGGTCCAGCAGCGGCTGCATCTCCAGCGTCTCGGCCAGCAAGCCGGCGCGGGCCTCGGCCTCATCCTGCGTCAAGCCATGCAGGCGGCCGTAGTAGACGATGTTCTCGCGCGCCGTCAGCCGCGGGTAGAGGCCACGCGCATCCGACAGCACGCCCAGCCGCGCCTGCGCCACCTGCGGCTGCGCCGCGACATCGATGCCGCTGACATGGATGCTGCCGGCGTCGGGCAACACCAGGCCGGCAATCATGCGCAAGGTGGTGGTCTTGCCGGCGCCGTTAGGCCCCAGCAGACCGGTGATGCAGCCATCGGCCGCCTGCAGATCCACCCCTTGCACCGCCTGCACAACACGGCGCGTGCGACCCTGGCCCTGGACGAAGCGCTTGGCCAGCGCGCGCACCTCGATCATTGCGTTGCCCCCGGCGGCACAAAGGCCGGCGGCCGGGGCAGGGCGCTGGCGCAGTCGTCGATGCTGGCCGGCACGGCCAGCGCCGCGGCGTCGTCATCGGCCTGGATGAAGCGCTGCACTGCATCGCGCACGCAGCGTTGCCCCAACAGGCCGTGGCCGGCCTGCGGCAGCACGCTGTGCCGCGCATTGGTGCCCAGCGCCTGGGCCACCCGCTGACCATGGCGCGGCGGTGTCGCCGGATCGATGCCGCCAGACAGCAGCCAGACCGGCGCCGGCGCCTTCGGCAAGCTGTAGAAGGCCGGGCTCACCACACCGCGTGGCCACTCGGCGCAGGCCTCGCGGTAGAAGTTGGCGAAGCTGCTGCCGAAGACCTGACCCGGCGTGCGCGCCGTCTGCAGTTCGGCGGCATCGGTGGGCGGCGCCAATGGCCCCAGATCTTCAGAACAGATCACCGACAAATGCATGCCGGTGGCCAGGCCGCCACCGGCGACACCCAGCGCCCCTGCCAACGCGGCCAGCGGCGCCCAGCGGTTGGCGCTGGCTTCGGCAATCGCCGCTGGCAGCGCCGCCGCCAGCGTTGGCGCATACAGCGGCGCGCGCAGCAAGGCCAGCAGGCTGTCGCGTTCAAGGCGCACCGTCTCCAGGCGGCCGCTCACCGGATGCGGCAGCTGCACTTTGCGCGGCAGCGAGGCCAGCAGCGCTTGCAGCGTGGCACCCAGGTCCGGGTGGCGGCTGGCGCAGTCGGGCGCGTCGGAGCAGGCCTGCAGCAAGGCGTCGAGCGCGGCCTGGTTGTCCTGCGCGAAGGTGTCAGGCAACCGGCGGTCGGGCGGCGCCACGCCGTCGAGCACCGCGCGCCGCACGCTGTTCGGAAACTGGCGCAGGTAGCTCAGCCCGGCCCGTGTGCCGTAGGACGCGCCGATGAGGTTGATGCGTTGCAGGCCCAGCGTTTGGCGCACCGCATCGAGGTCGGCCATGGCGATTTCAGTGGTGTAGAAGCGCAGATCGCCGTACGGCAGCGCCTGCAGCGCCTGGCGGCAGGCGCGCAGACGCGTCAAACGCTGCGCCTCGTCACTGCGCTCGGCCAGCGGCTGCAGCACGGCGCGCGGCGCATCGTCGGCGCAACGCAGCGGCGCGCTGCGGCCGGTACCGCGCTGGTCGACAAAGACCAGGTCACGCCGCTGGTTGAGACGGGCAAAGCGCCCGGCCAGCACACCGCCCAGCTCGATCGCGCTCTGCCCCGGGCCGCCAGCGAGAAAGAACACCGCGTCCTCGGCCTTGTGGCGGGCCAGTGCCGGCAGCACCGCATAGTGCAACTCGATCTGCACGCCGTCGGGGCGGGCCGGATCAAGCGGCCGCATCAGCACACCACAGCGCGCGGCCTGCGGCCAGTCGCGCAACCAGCAGCTGGCAGGTGCCTCGCCCGCCGTGGCGGCCGCCACGTGCCAGGCCGCGGCCAGCAGCAGGCCGGCCACGGCGGCGCGGCGCAGCTGCCGTCCGCTGGACGCCACCGCGCGCGTCACCTTCAGCCCAGCAGCCGCTTCAGTTCGCCGTTGTCGAGCAGCCGCTGCGTGTCTTCGGCACCACCCACCAACTGGCCCTTGACGAAGACCATCGGCAGCGTCGGCCAGCCGGTCCACATCTTCAAGGCATTGCGGCGGCGCCACTGGCCGAAGTAATTGCCATAGTCCAGGTCGTGGTGGACCAAACTGGCAGCGTCCAGCGCCTTGCGCACCTTGCGCACAAACGGGTTGCCGCCCATGCCGATCACCACCACCGGGTGACGGGTGATGGCATCGCGCACTTCCTGGATGGTGCTGGCGTTCAGGCTGGCCACGCGCTCGCGCACGGCGGGGTGGATGGCGGACTCTTCAAGGACAACACGAGGCATGGGGACTCCAACAGCCGTGACACGGGGGCCAAGCATACTGTGTGCCGGCCCCGGCCCGGCCCGGCGCGGCACAACCCGCGCGCTGCGCGGCAGGGCGCGCCGCCGCGACCATGACCAGCGGAATCAGGCCTTCTTGGCCAGGCCCTTGGCAATGCCTTCGCAGGTGGCGCGCTGGCCATCCGCGGCCTCGCGCTTGCCGCACAGCGCCGCCAGTCCGGGCTGACCATCCTGGCCTTCGGCCAGCCGGCGCAGCGCCGCGTCATGCTGGCCATCCTTGTTCCACTCCCCGAGTTTGCTGCCCACCCGCTGCAGTGAGCGCGCACTGCGCTCATGGAACGCCGCCGGATCCTTGGCCGCCTCGCCGAACAGCTGGCGGGCCACACGTTCGATGCGCGCCGCGTCCTGCGGCGCCAGATCGACCAGCGCACCGACGTAGCGCGCGCCCCATTCCAGCCGCGTCGCCGGGCCCTCACTCTTGTCGAAGGCCTGCTCATACCAGCGCAGCGCCTCCTCCTTGCGGCCCAGCTTGCGCGCCTGGCCGGCCAGCTGGCTCATCAGGTAGTAAGGCGAATGGCTGCGCGCCAGGTTGGCCTTCAGCAAGGCCTCGCTCTCGGTCCAAAGCCCGGCTTCGCCCAGCAGATGAGCGCCGGCGGTGATCACCGCCTGGCGCTCGTAGCCGTCGCTGATCTCGCGATCGTCACGCGCCACCTGGGCCCGCACCCGCTGCACCAGTGCCTCGGGCAGCTTGGGATGGCGCTCGGTCTTGGCCAGGTCGATGCGCGCCAGCGCCACCCGAGAGGCCAGTGCGCTCAAGCGGTCGGCGCGCGACAGGCTGGCATCGGCCTCCAGCCGTATCAACGCGGCATCAAAGGCGCCGGCCAACGCCTGCCGCTCAACGCCGGGCTCGGGCGCCAGCGCCTGGGTGATCTCGCTGGCGGCGTTGACCACCACGTCCATCTGCGTGCGCGTCGCAGCGGCGTCCGCCAGCAGCTTGCGCACCCGTTCGCGCAGGGCAGCGTCGGGCTTGATGCCCTTGCCATCGTCACTCTCGGCCAGCGCCTTGAGCAGCAGCCGCATCGCGGCGTCGCGCTCGCGCGGCGGGCAAGCATTCGACAACTGCGCCAGCAGGCCGGGCCGATCGGCCGCGCTGACCAGTTGCGCCTCGTCGATGTCCCAGCCGTAATAGGCCAGCGATCGCCATTCGGTGCCGCTCACCGGCTTGCCGGCCAGCGCATCGGCCAGCACTGCCTTCACCGGCCGGCCGCCGGCCAGACCCAGCTGCAGCATCTGCATCACCTGCGGCGCGTCCACCTCGCCGGGCAGTCGGGTGATCTCGGTGCCGTCGGCGCGCATCAGGATCATCGTGGGATAACCGCGCACCTTGAAGCGCCCGCCCAGCTTTTGCGCGCCGGGCAGGTCGCCGTCGATGTTGACCGCGACAAAGCCCTTCGACCGGTCGATGAAATCAGCGCGGTTGAACAGCGTGGCCTTCAGCTGGTTGCAGGGCGGGCACCACTTGGCGCCCCAGTACAGCAGCAGCGGCTTTTTCTCGGCCTTGGCCTGGGCAAAGGCGCGCTCGATGTCGGCATCACCGGCAGCCGGCAGCCAGGCCACGGCGGCACTGCCTGCCGGCGCGGTGGCGGCCAGAGCGGCCGGCGGCAGTGCCATGAACAAGGCCGTGGCCGTCAGCGCGGCAACAAGGGCGGATCGGGCATCCAGGGCGGGTTGGCGCATCGGGCGGTCTCCTTCGTGGCGAGAACGATTGTGGCGCGGTCAGCGCCGCTGCGCAGCGCGACCGCGGCTTCAAGGCGGGTCGGCAGGGGGTTCAACTTCGCCCAGACGCACCTGCGGATCCTCGTCAGACACCTCGGGCGTGGCCCGCGCCAGCGCCATCCACACCGCAAACGGCAGCCGCATGCCGCGCCGGGGCGCCGGCCGCGCCACCACCAGCGCGCCGTCGGGCGCGGCCAGCAGCACGCCGTAGACCGCGGGAATCTCCTCGGGCCGGGCGATGCCGGCGCGGATCACATACCAGCACTCGCCGCCCAGCCAGCGGTAAGCCTCGCCCTTGGCCGGCCGGCGCAGATCGGCCAGCAGATCGGCACGGCGCACCTTGATCTCGTGCACCATGGGTTCGAGGTAGTCCTCCACCGAGGTGTGGCGGATCGAATAAACATCGGGCATGGCCATCGCCCAGCCGGCCTCGTCGCCTTCACCCACCCGGGCGCGCAGGCTCAGGCCGCGCCAGACCACGCGGCCGGCACGCTGCATCTCGCGCGCCACGCGGGCCACCAAGGCCTCGTGCTCATCACGCGCTGCGCGGTTGCCCTGCAGCGTTTGCGCCAGCACCGCGATGCCGGCGTCGGTGACACGCACGCTGTCGCGGCCGGCGGCATCACGCTCGCGCGACAACAGCCCGATGGCCAGCAGCTCAACCTCGATCAAGTCCTGGAACGGCCAGCCGGCCGAGCGCCAGACCTCACGCAGGCGGCGGCGATGGGCGGTGGTCAGGGCGGGCGTGGACATGGGCGCGGCGTGGACATGGGCGCGGCGTGGCAAGTGTGCCGCCTGCAAGTCTGCCGGCTTGAATGCAGCGTTCAAACGGCCGCGATGTCGAGCCGCGGCGCGCGTGCCACCATGCCAGCATGATGCATACCACTCCCCACACCAGCACCATCACCCAAACCCGCCAGGTCGAGCGCCTGGTGGCCGGCCAGGCCACCAGCGACGGCGCCGGCGTCAAGCTGACCCGCGTGCTGACGCAGCCGCTTCAGCGCCGGCTCGACCCGTTCTTGATGCTCGACGCCTTTGGCTCCGACCAGCCCGGCGACTACATTGCCGGCTTCCCTGACCACCCGCACCGCGGCTTCGAAACCGTCACCTACATGATCCAAGGGCGCATGCGCCACCGCGACTCAGCCGGCCATGAAGGCGTGATCGGTGACGGCGGCGTGCAGTGGATGACCACCGGCCGCGGCCTGGTGCACAGCGAGATGCCCGAGCAGGCCGATGGCCGGATGGAAGGCTTTCAGCTGTGGCTCAATCTGCACAGCGCCGACAAGATGATGAGCCCCGCCTGGCACGACATCCCCGGTGATCAGGTGCCCGAATTCAGCCTGCCCGGCGCCCGCGTGCGGGTGATCGCCGGCAGCAGCCACGGTGTGGCCGGCGCCATGCAACGCCCGCACACCGAGCCGTTGATCCTGGATGTGCAGCTGGACGCCGGCGCGTCCTTCGCTCAACCGCTGCCGACCGGGCACAACGGCTGCGTCTATGTCTACCGCGGCGCACTGCAGGTGGGTGGCACCGAGGTGCCGCTGCAACGTTTGGCCATCCTGGCCAATGGAGTTGGCGATGGCGATGGCGCCGACGGTGTGCTGCTGCAAGCCGGCAACATGCCCACGCGGGCCCTGCTGATCGCCGGCGCGCCGCTGAACGAGCCGATCGCCCAGCATGGCCCGTTTGTGATGAACACCCGCGAGCAGCTGTTCCAGGCGGTGGCGGACTTTCAGGCCGGCCGGATCGGCTGAGAGCGCCCCCAGTCCTGCCGCTTCGCGTCAGGCCCTCCGAGCAAGGGGGATGAGGAAACTTGGGGCGGCCCGGCGTCTCCTCATGAGACTGAGATCACCCGCCGCCGCCGCCGCCGCTACATCACGCCAAAGGTGCGAAAAGCCTCGACCGTGCTCATGCCGCCCTCGATTGCCAGCCGCACCTGGTTCTCGGTGCTGGCTTTCTCCAGCGCACGTCGGATCGCCTCTTCCTCGGCGGCGCGCGGAATCACCAGCACGCCGTCGAGATCGCCGAAGACGATGTCGCCGGGCTGGACGCGCACGCCGTTGATCTCTACCGCCACGCGGTAGTCCACCACCTTGCCACGTGGCCCCTGGTCTTGCGCATAGCCGCCGTACGAGAACACCGGCAGGCCAGCCTGCAACACCTCGGGCGTATCGCGTGAATAGCCGTCGAGCACCGCGCCGGCGGCCTTCAGGTGCATCGCGCGTGTGGTCATCAGCCCGCCCCACAGCGCAAACTGCGGTGCGCAGCCGGTGGCCACATAAACCTCATGCGGCTTCAAGTCGTCCAGCGCCTGGAACAGCAGGCCGAAGGGCTGGCGGCTCAGCGGCATCTGGCCGTCGGGCTCGCTGGCGGCAAAGCAATTGGCCTCCAGCACCGGCATCGCGCGGCCGATCACCACCATGTTGCTGCGCAGCGGCCGTATCGTCGGGCTGAGAAACTGCTTCAGAAAACCCAGGGTGTCGAGGATGTCGCCCACCACCGCCGGAAACAGCTGCTCGCGCATCAGCGCAAACAGCTCATCATCGTTCTGCCACATCGCGCGCTCCTCGGCCGTCAGCCGTTTCAGACCACCTGCACACCCTTCCAGAAGGCCAGCCTGCCCTTGATGTTGGCAGCCGCCTCGCTGGGCTCGGGGTAATACCAGGCGGCATCGGCGTTCATCTCGCCGTTGACCAGCAAGCTGTGGTAGCGGGCCTCGCCCTTCCAGGCACAGGTCGAGCGGTGGTTGCTGAAGGTCAGGTACTCGCGCTTGACCGCGGCCTCGGGGAAGTAATGGTTGCCTTCCACCACCACGGTGTCGTCGCTCTCGGCGATGAGCACGCCGTTCCAAATCGCTTTCATGCCTTGTCTCCCGGGCTGCGGCGCACAGCGCCTTGGCCCTGAATGGTACGCCGCCAGACAAAAAAAGAGCCGGCGACTGCCGGCTCGTGAAACAGCCCTGTTGTGCAGGGCCGGGCAGGTTCAAAGGGCTTCAGCTCTTGGGCGCCACCAGCATCGCGGCGATGGCCTGCGACGTCTGGCTGGCCTGGTTGGCCTGGTGGGCGACCAGCGCGGCCTGGTCGTCGGCGGCCAGGCCCAGCACCGCGCCTAGCGATCCGGCGGTGACCAGCAGCGCCAAGGCCAGCGACAGGGCTTGTTGGGACAGGGAGGTGTGCAGTGCGCGAGCGGTGGTCATGGCGGGTTCCTTGTTGAGTCAATCGGTGATGCGATGACTGAACTTTAGGTAGGCCAACACCCCACCACGAGCCGATTGCGACCAAGCCGCGTCCGGGGCGGATGAAACGTCATCAGCGCCGACGAACCGCGCCGGCAAAGTGGCGCTTCGGCGCTTCGGCGCTTGGCGGCGTCAGCCGAACAGCCCTGGGGCGACGGCGCCGGTGTCCTCGTCGCTGTAAAAGCAGGCCGGGCAGACGGCGCGGTAGCGGTCATTGCCGCCGATCACCACCTGTTCACCCTGCTTGACGCGGCGTCCCTCGCCGTCGATGCGGATGTTCATCGTCGCCTTGCGGGCGCAGGCGCAGATCGACTTCATCTCCTCCACGCCGTCGGCCAGCGTCAGCAGCATCGCCGAGCCGGCAAAGGCCTCGCCCTGGAAGTCGCTGCGCAACCCCCAGCAGATCACCGGCACGTCCTCGACATGGGCCATGCGGTGCAGTTGCCGCACTTGCGCCACAGTGAGGAACTGCGCCTCGTCGATCAGCACGCAGGCTACCGGCCCGCCGGCCAGGGCCTGCAGCCGCGCCCGGTCGAACTCGGTGTCGGCGCCAAAAGTGGCAGCCGGCCGCACCAGACCCAGGCGCGAGCCGATCTGGCCGGCGCCGGCGCGGTCATCATGCGCAGCGGTGAACAGCAGCACCGCCATGCCACGTTCTTCGTAGTTGTGCGCCACCTGCAGCAAGGCGGTGGACTTGCCGGCATTCATCGCGGCATAGCGGAAATAGAGTTTGCTCATCGCAGAAAGGCCTTGGCGGGGGCGCAGGCTGAGCACTGTACGGGATGGTGCTGGCGCCAACCGGCGGGCAGCCGAAACGCGCCCGCCGCGAGGCAGAATGACCGACATGAGCCCCACCGAGGCAGACGGCCCCAGCGTCCGCAGCGCGCGCCACGCCCTGCTTCCCGCCGACGACGCGTTGCGCGAGACGCTGCACAACGAGGTGCATGCGCGACCGCCAGCGCGCATCACGCTGCCGGCGCTGGTGGTGCACATCGCCGTGCTCAACGAGGGCGTGCCGCGCGAGGCCGAGGCCGCGCACCTGCGCTTGCTGCCGGGCCAGCAGGGGCTGGCGGTGGCCGACCTGCAGGCCAACTTCCTGCACCTGAATCTGCCCCTGCACAGCCTGAAGTGGGAGCGTCACAGCGAGTTCACACGCTACGCCTTCGTGCAGCAGCTCGACGGTGCGCCCACGCTCGAATCGCTGCCCGACTTGCCGCTGGCGCTGGCCGGTATCGACCCTGACTGGCTGCGCGCCATCCCCGGCCGCACCGTGGCGGCGGTGCAGCTGATCATGCTGGCCGAAACGATCGACGACGCGCAAGCGGTGGTGGCGCGGGCCCGGCCCTGGTTTGGCGACAGCCCGCCGCTGGCCTGCGCGATGGGCCCCGGCCATTCGATCGCCGTCACCGACTTTGCGCTGCGCGACGACGGCCACGAGCGCCTGCTGGTGGTGGCGCCGCCCGATACCACGCCGACACGCGCCGGCCGTGTCGCCTCGCGCCTGCTCGAGCTCGAAACCTACCGCCTGATGGCGCTGCGCGGACTGCCGGTGGCCAAGCTGCTGGGGCCCACGCTGTCCGAGGCCGAGCGCACGCTGGTCGACCTGATGAGCGCGCTGGAGAGCAAGGGCACCAGCGCCGACGACGAGCAGGCGCTGCTCGATCAGCTGGTGGCGCTGGCGGCGCGGGTGGAGCGTGCCACCGCCGAGCATGGCTACCGTTTCTCGGCCACCCAGGCCTATGACGCCATCGTGCGCCAGCGCATCGACGAGCTGCGCGAGCGGCCGATCGTCGGCTTCCAGACGCCGGGCGAATTCATGCAGCGCCGCTTGTCGCCGGCCATCGCCACCGTGGCCGCCACTGCGCAACGCCTGGCTGCGCTGTCTGAGCGCATCGAGCGCGCCGGCGCCTTGTTGCGCACGCGGGTCGACATCGCCACCGAGGCGCAAAACCAGCAGCTGCTGGAGAAGCTGACCCGCGGCCAGGCCATGCAACTGCAGTTGCAAGCCACGGTGGAAGGGCTGTCGATCGCGGCGATCTCGTACTACGTCGTCAGCCTGGTGCTCTACGCCGGCAAGGCTGGCAAGCTGGCCGGCTGGGCGATCCAGCCCGAGCTGCTGGCCGGCGGTTCTATCCCGCTGGTGGTGCTGGTCGTGGCCTGGCTGACGCGGCGCATCCACCGCAAGCTGCGCCAGTAGCCGCCTGGCGAAGACAAGCGCGCGTGAGCGGGTTGATCCTGCTGCACCACCTCGGAGCAGTCGCTAGAGTGCGCCTCACCCCACCACCCGGATCCCACCATGAACGCTCGCGCCGACCTGCCCGCCCTGGATGCCATCCGTGCCATCGACGACGAGATGCGCGACACCCGGCACCAGATCCATGCCAACCCCGAGCTGGGCTTTGAAGAAATCGCCACCAGCGACCTGGTCGCTGAAAAGCTGCAGCGCTGGGGTTACGAGGTGCACCGCGGCCTGGGCAAGACCGGCGTGGTTGGCACGCTGGTGTGCGGCGATGGCAGCAAGCGCCTGGGCATCCGCGCCGACATGGATGCGCTGCCCATCGTCGAGAACAGCGGCCGGCCCTGGGCCAGCCAGGTGCTGGGCAAGATGCACGCCTGCGGCCATGACGGCCACACCGCGATGCTGCTGGGCGCGGCACGTCACCTGGCGGCCACAAAAGCCTTCAACGGCACGCTGCACGTTGTGTTCCAGCCGGCAGAGGAGGGCATGGGCGGCGCGCGGGTGATGATCGAGGATGGCTTCTTCGAGCGCTTTCCCTGCGACGCGATGTTCGCGCTGCACAACATGCCCGGGCTGCCCGAGGGCCAGCTCGGCTTCATCACCGGCCCGGCGATGGCCAGCAGCGATTCGGCCACCATCACCGTGCGTGGCAGAGGTGGCCATGGCGCGATGCCGCAGGCGGCGGTCGACCCGGTGGTGGCCGCGTCCAGCATCGTGATGGCGCTGCAGACCATCGTCTCGCGCAATGTGCCGCCGCTGGACATGGGCATCATCACCGTGGGCGCCTTCCATGCCGGCACCACCTTCAACGTGATCCCCGAGACCGCCGAGCTCAAACTCACCGTGCGCGCGCTGCGCCGCGAGGTGCGGGACCAGTTGCAGCGCCGCATCACCGAGGTGGCGCAAGCCCAGGCCGCGGTCTACGGTGCCACCGCTGAGGTCCTATACGACCGCCGCTACCCGGTGCTGGTCAACCACGTCGACGAGACGCAGTTTGCGCGCCAGGTAGCGCTGGACTGGGTGGGCGAGGCCGGCGTGCTGCAGCAGCTGCCGCCACTCACCGGCAGTGAAGACTTCGCCTTCTTTCTGGAGAAGTGCAAGGGCAGCTACCTGCTGCTGGGTAATGGCGTGGGCCAGGGTGTGGGCGAAGGCGGTTGCATGGTGCACAACCCCGGTTACGACTTCAATGACCGCTGCCTGGGCACCGGCGCCAGCTACTGGGTGCGGCTGGCGCAGGCTTTCCTGGTCTGAGAGACAGAGGTGCAAGCGGGCCGCAACAGCGCCCCTCTTGCAGCCGGGGCGATCGCCACCATGTGCATGCCATGGGTTGGTGCCTTGCCGGCCTGCACAGGTCTGCCATGCCCATCACCCGCCCCCCTGCCGCCCCCTCGTTCCATGCCACGCTGAGAACCGCCATCACCCTGGCGGAGCTGCTGCAACGCATCGAGGCCAGCAACCAGGTCATCGGCGCGGCGCAATACCGCCAGCTGGTGCGCCACCTTGGCCAGTTGCTCGACGATGTCGGGCCCGGCGACGCGCTCGAGACCTTGCTGCAGACCTTTCCGGCCGCGTCGGCGGTGTACGAAAACCGCCACTACGACGTCGCCGGCCTGTGCCGATCGCCGCTGGAGGCCTCGCTGAACAGCGAGCTGCAGGCCCGCGCGCTGATCAACCAGGCGCGCAAGCGCCCCTGATCACGGCGCATTACAGCCGGTAGTTCACCGCGCCATTCGGCGTCACATCCAGGTAGCCGGCAGCGGCCAGTTGCTGCAATGCCGCCGCCGCCTCGTCTTCCGAGTGGCCGCTGCCCAGCCACGACAACAGCGCTCGCAGCAACGGCGCGCGGGTGGCTGGCCGCTGCTCGCCAGTGCGGCGCAGGTTGGCCAGCAACTTCTGCAGCACGGCCGCCGATGCACCGCCGACCGCTGGTGGGGGCGCCGCGGCCGGCGTCTCGGCTGTCGACTTGTTGGCTGGCTTGGCAGATGGCTTGACCGGGGCCGCCTGCTTCGCAGCAGGGCGGGCTGCAGCCGGTTTCACGGCAACGGTCTTGGCGGCAACGGTCTTGGCGCGCACTTTTTTCGTTGACACACCAGTCTTGGTGGGCCCGGCGGTCTTGGCCGCCTCGGTCCTGGTTGGTGCGGCTTGCCGAGCCGACTTCCGGGCCGGCTTGGGCACCGGCTTGGCTGCCGACGTGAGCGCCGGCTTGTTGATCGGCTTGTCGGCGGCAGCCGGCGGCGCGGCCGGCGCCTTGCTGGCAGGCCGCGCCTGGGGCGCCAGTTGCTTCGCCGCCGGCGCGGTCTTGCGCGGCACCGCCGAAAAGGTCTGCAGCCGCACATCGAAGCCCATGCTGCGCGCATGCATCAGCATCGGCTCGTAGCCCTGGTCGTTGGCTACCACCACGATCTTGTCAACGGGGTGGCGCGAGCTGATGAAGCCGACATAGAAGGTCAGGTGGAAGTCCAGCGCGTTCTTGCCGGTCTTGCTGATCGGCACCAGCGTCAGCGGCAGGTCGGCCAGGTGCCGACCGGGGTTTTTCTGGTGCGGGCCGTAGAACAGCCAGACCTCGGCGATGTCGGGCACCAGCGCCCGCAGCGCCTGGGCATCAGGCTGCACGTTCTCGTAGTCCAGCAGCACATGGGTGCGGCCGGCCGGCGAGGGCGCGCTCAACACCACCGCCGGCGGCGGCAGCGAGCCCACGGCTCGTTTGGGCGGGTACTTGCGGGCATTGATCACCAGCTTGGCATCCACCGCGCGCTGCAGGTCGGTGTGGGTGTGGTCGGCGATCTGCAGCAGGTAGAACAGCACGTCGGCGATCTCCTCGCCAATGTGCTGCTTGACCGCCGCGTCGCGCCAGGCCCGCTCGCTCTGCTCACCGGTCATCCACTGGAAGATTTCACCCAGTTCGGCCGCCTCGACCATCATCGCCATCGCCAGATTCTTGGGCGTCTGGAAAGGCTGCCAGTCGCGCTCGGCGGCAAACTGGCGCAGCGTGGCTTGCAGGGCGGCGATGTTCATGGCCAAAGGCTAACCGCAAAGTAGCCGGCCGGCGCCCCTACACTCGCCGCCGTGCCCAACACCCTCGACGCTTCAACGCGCTCCAAAGCAGCGAACTCGCGTCATCAGTTGATGGCGGGCCTGAGCAATGCCTTCGCCAGTCTGGCCCTGGTGCTGTCGCTCGGCTTGCTGGCCTACGCGCCGGTGGGTGCAGCCGCCGCCGGGCTGGGCATCAGCGCGGCCTTCACGGCGGTCATCACCGGCGGCCTGGTTTTGGCGCTGTGGGCCGGCGTCCGCACGCCGGTGGCCGGGCCCAGTTCGGCCACGGCACTGATGCTGGCTTCATTGTTGGCTACCGTGGCGCGCGATCCGGCGCTGGACATCGGCTCGCCAGCCGGCCTACTGGCGCTGGTGGCGGTGGCCTCGGCATCGGTGGTGGGCATGGGCCTGCTGCAGATGTTGATGGGCCTGGCCGGCCTGGGCCGGCTGGCGCAATTCGTGCCGCAGCCGGTGCTGGCGGGCTTCATGAACGGCGTGGCGATCCTGATCCTGTGGGCCCAGTTGCCGACGCTGCTGGGCCTGCCGCCGCTGACGGCGCTGGCCGATGTGCGCAGCCTGGCGCAACCGCTGACGCTGCTGGTCGGCCTCAGCGCCATTGCCGTCGTCTGGGGCGGCGCGCGCTGGTGGCCGCGCTTGCCAGCACCCTTGCTGGCACTGGCTGCCGGCACGGCGCTGCATGCGCTGCTGGGCTTGGCGCTGCCCGGCCAACCGCTGGGTTCGCTGGTAGGGCCGCTGCCACAGGGCCTGGTGCTGCCCGATGCACTGATGCCCCTGGGCGACACCACCACTGCCGCGCTGCTGCACCGCCATGCCGGTTTGGTGGTAGCCACCGCCAGCCTGATGGCGCTGATCAGCGCACTCGAGTCGCTGCTGGCCGCAGTGGCCATCGACCAGCTGTGCCACAGCCAGCACAACGGCCGCCGCGTGCTGGTATCGCTGGGTGGCGCCAACCTGATCAGCGGCCTGTGCGGTGGCCTGCCGCTGGTACTGTCGCGTACCCGCGCCCTGTCGCTGATCGACCAGGGCAGCACCGGCCGCATGCCCGCGCTGGCAGCGGCGGCGGTGTTCGCGCTGATGTTCGCGGCCGGCGGCCCGCTGCTGGAACAACTGCCGCGCAGCGTGCTGGCCGGCATCATGGTGACGATCGCAGTGGCATTGCTGGACCGCTGGACCCATCAACTGCTGCGCCAGTGGCGCGCCGGTGATCGCTCGCCCGATCTGCTGCAAAGCCTGGTGCAGGTGGCCCTGGTGGCGGCCACCACGCTGGCGCTGGGTTTTGCCGCTGGTGTGGCGGCCGGGCTGCTGCTGGCCGCGATGGTGTTCATGCGCAAGGTGAACCGCTCGCTGCTGCGCAGCCGCTATCACGCCAGCCAGCAACCGTCGCGGCGCCTGCACCACCCGACGGTGGAGGCGGTGTTGCAGCCGCTGCGCCGGCACATCCTGGTGCTGGAGCTCGAAGGCGCGCTGTTCTTCGGCAGCGTGTCGCGGCTGGCCAGCGAAGCCGATGCCCTGGGCCCCGAGGTGCGCCACCTGGTGATCGATCTGCGCCGCGTCAGCACGCTCGATGAATCGGGCGCCGTGCTGTTGCAGCAGCTGTCGGTGCGGCTGCCACGGCAGGGCATCCGCTTGTGGCTGGCTGGCGTGGCCGCCGACAACCGGCATGGCCGCAGCCTGCAGGCTTATGGCTGTTTGCCCGACCCCCGTCGCGCCGACTGCCTGCCCGATGTCGACCATGCCACCGAGGCCGCCGAGTTCAGCCTGCTGGCCGAGGCCGGCGTCAGCGCGCGGCAGACCGCTGTGCCGCTGGCCGACACCTCGCTGCTGCGCGGCCTGAGCGCGGCGCAGCTGGTGGTGCTGCGGCCGCAGCTGATCGAACAGCGGCTGGCCGACGGCGAACGGCTGTTCAGCCAGGGCGACCCGGCCGACCGGCTGTACTTGTTGACCGCCGGTTCGATCACCGTGCGCAGCGGCGCCGGCGACCAGGCGCAGCGCTTTGCCAGCTTCTCGCCGGGCGTGATGCTGGGCGAGCTGGCGCTGCTTGACGGCGGCGGGCGCAGCGCCGACGCGCTGGCCGATGGCGAGGCGCAGGTCTACGCCCTCACCCGCGACGGCCTGGCCGCGGTGTCCGCCGCCGACCCGGCGTTGGCCCAGCAACTGCTGCGCAATATCGCGCTGCACCTTGCGCAGCGGCTGCGGGTGTCGACGACCCGCCAACGCGACGACGACTGAGGGGCTGGGCGGCTGGGCGGCTGCGCGGCCGCCGGCCTCGTCCCGGCAAGCGCGCGGCTGCGCCCAGACAATGCGGCATGCCCGACGCAACCCAAGCCCTACCGCCGACCGGCGCCCCCCCCGCCGAGGCCGACGTGCCTCGCATGGCCATCGTCAGCCTGTCGCTGGCCGCCGCCGCCAGCGGCATGGCGCTGCGCCTGACCGACGCGCTGCTGCCGCGGCTGGCCAGCGAGTTCCAGATCTCGCTCGGCCAGGCCTCGTTGGTGATCACCGTGTTCGCGGTGGCCTACGGTTTGTCGCAGCTGATGTTCGGGCCGCTGGGCGACCGTTACGGCAAGTACCGCGTCATCGCCTGGGCCTGCGCCGCATCCGCCATCAGCTCGCTGGCCTGCGCGCTGGCGCCGGGCTGGCACATGCTGCTGCTGGCCAGGCTGCTGGCCGGCGCCACCGCGGCGGCGGTGATCCCGCTGGCCATGGCCTGGATCGGCGATGTGGTGCCCTACGAGCGGCGGCAGCCGGTGCTGGCGCGTTTCCTGATCGGCCAGATCAGCGGCTTCTCCTTCGGCGTCTGGGCCGGCGGCTTCACCGCCGAGCACCTGCCCTGGCGCGCGCCGTTCTTTGTGCTGGCGCTGCTGTTCCTGATCGTGGCCGTGGTGCTGCAACGGGCGCGCCGCCGGCTGCCGCCGTCGGCGGTGCAGGCCAAGGCGCCCAGCGGCGCCGCGCGTGGCGCGGGCTACCGCGAGTTCCGCGCCGTGCTCAGCCAGCCCTGGGCCCGCGTCGTGCTGGTGGTGGTGTTCTTCGAGGGCGCGGCGGTCTACGGGCCGTTTGCCTTCATCGCCTCGCACCTGTACCAGCGCTTCGGCCTGCCGTTGTCGACCGTGGGCGCGCTGGTGATGGGCTTTGCCGCCGGCGGCCTGGTGTTTGCGCTGGGCGCGCGGCAGCTGGTGGCGCGGCTGGGCGAGGTGCAACTGGTGCGTTGGGGTTCGCTGCTGATGGCCGGCTCGCTGCTGGCCATCGCCACCGCGCCGGCCTGGGCCTGGGCGGTACCGGCCTGCATGCTGATGGGCCTGGGCTTCTACATGATGCACAACACCTTGCAGACCCATGCCACGCAGATGGCGCCCGAGCGGCGTGGTGCGGCGGTGTCGTCGTTTGCCGCCTGCTTCTTCCTCGGCCAGTCGGCCGGCGTGGGCGTGGCCGGCCTGCTGGTGGGCAGTGTGGGCACGGCCTGGGTGCTGGCCACCGGCGCCGTCGGGCTGTTGGCAGTGGGCTGGGCCTTCAACCACCAGCGCCGTCGGGCCGCAGCGGCGGCGGCGGCGGCTGCAGGCACACCGGCCTGAAGCCGGCGCCCTGGCTCGTCAGGGCTGCGGCCCCCAAGGCGCGACCAGCAGCAACTTGTTTTCCTGCGACAACAGCAGCGGCCGCAGCTGCTTGGCAAAAGCCATGAACTCGGCATCACCAAACACGCCGGCCCAGAAGGCGCGCCGGTCGGCGTCGTCGTCGAACTTCCACAGGTGCACCAGCTCGTTGATGGCGCCGATGTCGCCGGTGAAATAGCCCACCAGCTTGTTCGGTTGCTTGGCCAGCGCCGGCCAGCCTTGCGACTTGTAGAGCTCGACCACCTCGGCCATCTTGCCAACGATGACGGTGTAGGTGCGCATTTCGTAGATGGCCATCTGGGTCTCCTTGGGGCTATGAATTAGGGCTGCTGACAAGTGGCCGCCGCGGAACCGGCTTTGCCGGGCCGCTGGGGGCTGCCCCCCCTGGGTGGGGTGCGCGTGGACACAAGGGCCTGCCTGCGCAGGCCCGAACGCCTCGCGAACCGCCCGAGCTCCGCGAGGGCGTGGACTGTCGGAGGCGCTGCGTGGGGGGCCTCATCCAGCGCGCACGGGAATCTGGTTGAACGGCAGGCCGCGGTCGGCGCGCATGTCGGCGGGCAGGCCCAGCACCCGCTCGGCGATGATGTTGCGCAGGATCTCGTCGGTGCCGCCCTCGATGCGGGTGGCCGGTGAGCGCAGCAACATGGCCTGGAAACGCGCCGCCGCGCTGGGCTGGGCATCGTCCACCAGCACACCCGACGGCCCTTGCAGATCGAGCGCAAAGGCGGCAATCTCTTGCAGCGTCTGCCCGGCCACCAGCTTGCCGATCGAGTTCTCGGGGCCGGGGATCTGGCCCTTGGACAGCGCCGAGATGCTGCGCCAGGCGGTGTACTTCAGCCCGCTGCTGCGCACCGCCCAGGTGGCCAGTTTGGCGCGCACCGCCGGGTTGTCGATCGCCAGGCCGTCGCCGGTGTCGAATTCGCAGCAGAAATCCAGCAACTCAGGGAAGCCGGTGGGCATGCCCGCACCGATCGACAGGCGTTCGTTCATCAGCGTGGTCAGTGACACCTTCCAGCCCTTGCCCACATCGCCCAGGCGCTGGTGGTCGGGGATGCGCAGGTCGGTGAAGAACACCTCGTTGAAGCCCGACTGGCCGTTCACCTGCTTGATCGGCCGCACCTCCACCCCCGGACTCTTCATGTCGAAGAAGAACATGGTCAGGCCGTCATGCTTGGCCACGTTGGGATCGGTGCGCGTCAGGATCATGCCGTAGTCGCTGTACTGCGCACCGCTGGTCCAGATCTTCTGGCCGTTGATGACCCAGTGGTCACCGTCGGGGGCGCCGATGCGCTCGGCCTTGGTGCGCAACCCCGCCAGATCAGACCCGGCCACCGGCTCCGAGAACAGCTGACACCACACTTCTTCGCCCGAGGCCAGCGGCGGCAGGTAACGCTGCTTGTGCTGCCCGGCGGCAAACGCCATCAGCGTTGGCGCGATCATGCCCTGTCCGATGATGAACACACCCGCCAGCTTGCCGTAGACGCCTTCTTCCTGCTGCCAGATGACCCGCTCGATCGGGCTGGCGCCGCGGCCGCCGAACTCCGTCGGCCACTGCAGGCAGGCCCAGCCGGCGTCGCGTTTTTTCTTCTGCCAGGCCTTGCTTTCGGCCAGCACATCGCCGCTGTGCAGGGCCGGCTGGCCATAGCCGGCCAGGGCCAGTTGTTCGTGCAAGTGGGTGGGGGCGTTGGCCTGGATCCAGGCGCGCGCTTCGGCGCGGAAGGCGGCTTCCTGCGGGGTGTCGTCGAAGTTCATGCTGCGGTGTCCTAGCGCGGAATGTGCGCGTGCGTTGGCGGGGGTGCGCGGGTGGCAGTGCGGGTTGCAGTGCGTCAGGCCGTGTGTCAGGCCGTGTGTCAGGCCGTGTTTCAGGCAGTGGGTCAGGCCGCGCGTTTGGCCACCAGGTGGCTGACCAGCCGGTCTTCCCATTCGCTGAGGCTGCCCAGCGCCAGCGCCAGCGCGTTGGCGCGGCGGTAGTGCAGGTGGCAGTCGAAGGCCCAGGTGAAGCCCATGCCACCATGCACCTGGATGTTGTTGCGCGCGCAGTGCGGGTAGGCCTGGGTGGCACTGACCCGGGCCGTGGCGGCGGCCTCGCCCAGCTCGGGCGCGTCGGTGCTGAGGGCCCAGGCGCCGTAGTAAGCATTGCTGCGCGCCAGCGTCGCCGCCACATACATGTCGGCCAGCATGTGCTTGATGGCCTGCAGGCTGCCGATCGGCCGGCCGAAGGCAAAGCGCTCCTGCGCATAGTCGCAGGCGGTCTGCAGCGCCTTGTCGGCACCGCCCACCTGCTCGAAAGCCATCAGCACTGCCGCCCTGTCCAGCGCGGTGCTGAGCAGCGCGCCACCGGCGCCTGCAGCGCCCAGCGGCTCGGCCTCGGCGTTGCTGAAGACGATCTGCGCCTGGCTGCGGGTGGGGTCGATGCCGGGCAATGCCGTGCGCTGCACGCCGGTCGATTGCAGGTCCACGATGTGCAGCGACAGTGCGTCGCCAGCGCCGTTGCGCGCCGCCACGATGGCGATGTCGGCAATGTCGCCGTCGGCCACCGGCCGCTTGGTGCCGCTGAGCCGGCCGCGCTGCACGCTGCTGGCGATGCGGCCAGGCTGCAACCGGCCCGGCTGCTCGGCCAGCGCCAGCGTGCCGATCAGCGCGCCGCTGGCCAGGCCCGGCAGCCAGCGCTGCTGCTGGGCAGCGCTGCCGGCGCGCAGCAGCAGGTCGGCCGCCAGGCCGATCGATGATGAAAACGGCACTGGCGCCACCGCGCGGCCCAGTTCCTCGGCGATCACGCACAGCTCCAGGGTGCTGGCGCCGCTGCCGCCCAGGTCATCGGGAATGGCCGCACCCAGGTAGCCCTGCGCGCCCAGGCCCTGCCACAGTGCGGCGTCGTGGCTCTGCGGGCCGTCCAGCACGGCGCGCACCGCCTGGCTGCTGCAATGGTCGGTCAGGTAGCGGCGGGCCTGTTCCTTCAGCTGTTGCTGGTCGGGCGAGAAGTCGAAGTCCATGGGTGTCCTCGGTGCAGGTGCAGGTACAGATACAGGTCCGGGTGCTGGTGTTGGTGCCGGTGCCGGTGCCGGTGCGGCGGTCGATGCGGCTGCGGGCGCGCCCGGCAGTGTGCGACGCCACCGCCGTGCGCTTCCGTCGCTCACGAGACATCAGGCCGCCGGCCACCGGTTGGATGATGCAGCGCCGCCAGCGGTGCGAGGCGGCCGCAGAGTCGACCCGCCGGTTGGCAGCCCGGCAGCCTGAATTCCAGGCCTCCGGACACCGAGACAGCGAGACATCCCGTGACACAGGAGCGTTGATGCACACCGCACAGGACACCGCCCCGGCGCAGATCAGCAGCACGCTCGATGCGGGTGTGCTCACGCTCACGCTGAACCGGCCCGACAAGCTCAACGCCTACACCGCGCAGATGGGCCGCGAGCTCACTGCCGCCTTCTGCCGTGCCGATGCCGATGACGCGGTGCGGGTGGTCATCGTCACCGGCGCAGGCCGGGCCTTTTGCGCCGGGGCCGACATCTCGGCCGGGGCTGGCAGTTTTGGTGACGCCGACAAGCTCTTCGGCCAGCCCGCTGGCGGCCAGCCGCGGCAGGACGGCGGCTTCATCGAGGCCATCTTCAACTGCCGCAAGCCCAGCATCGCCGCCATCAACGGTGCGGCGGTGGGCGTGGGCCTGACGATGACCCTGCCAATGGACATCCGCCTGGGGGCCACTGGCGCGCGCTTCGGCTGCGTATTCACCCGCCGCGGCCTGGTGCCCGAAGCAGCCAGCGCCTGGTTTCTGCCGCGCATCGTGGGCCTGCCCCAGGCGCTGCGCTGGTGTTACAGCGGTCGGGTGTTCGACGCCACCGAAGCGGCGCGCGGCGGCCTGATCGAAGAACCGCTGGCACCCGATGCGCTGCTGCCCAAGGCCATCGAGATCGCCCGCGAGATTGCCGACAACACCGCGCCGGTGGCAACCGCCCTGACCCGGGCGCTGCTGTGGCGTTTTTCGGCCGAGCCGGCGCCCTGGGGCCTGTTGAACGTCGACACCGCCATCAACCTGCACCTGGGCGCGGGGCCCGATGTGCGCGAGGGCGTGGCCGCGTTCATCGACAAGCGGCCACCACACTTTCCAGGTCAGGTGTCGACCGACATGCCGCCGCAGTACCCGTGGTGGACCACGCCGTGAGCGCAGCGCTGCAGGCGCTGCAGGCCGGGCTGGATGCACTGCTGCCGCAGCTGCTGCCGCGCGCGCAGCGCTGCAGCGGGCTGCAGCGGCTGTCGGCCGGTGCCACGCTGCAGACCTGGGCCTTCGACGCAGTGGACGATGGCGACGGCGGTTTCAGCCACCCGCTGATCCTGCGCCGCTCGCCCGGCGGCCTGCGTGGCAATGAATCGCTGAGCCTGCCGCTGGAGGCCGACCTGGTGCGCGCGCTGGCCGGCAGCGGTGTGCCGGTGGCCGAGGTGCTGCACACGCTGCAGCCCACTGATGGACTGGGCGATGGCTTCATCATGACGCGCATCGCCGGCGAAACCATCGCCCGCAAGATCTTGCGGGATGCCGAATTTGCCAGCGCGCGTGAACTGCTGGTGCACCAGCTGGGCATGGCCGCTGGCGCGCTGCACACCTGGCCTGTTGATGGCAGCCCGGGCTTGCCCCGCCTGCCGGTGCGCAGCACCGCCGCCACCCTGGCCGCGCTGCAGCGCCGCTGCGAAGCCCTGCCGCAAGCCGACCCGGTGTTTGAGTTTGCATTGCGCTGGCTGCAGCGCCACCTGCCTGCCGAGCCCGCCACGCTGCGCCTGGTGCATGGCGATTTCCGCCTCGGCAATGTCATCGTCGGGCCGGGTGTCGGCGGTGGCCTGCGCGCGGTGCTCGATTGGGAGATCGCCCATCTGGGCGACCCGGCCGAAGACCTGGCCTGGGTATGCCTGCCGCCCTGGCGCTTTGGCCAGATCACCCAACCGGTGGCCGGCCTGGGCCAGCGCAGCGCGCTGTTTGCCGCCTGGCAGGCCGCCACCGGCGAGCAGGTGGATGCCGAGCGGGTGCGCTGGTGGCAGGCTGCCGGCAGCCTGCGCAGGGGCCTGGGCTGCGCCGGCATGCGGTATTGGTTCGAAAGCGGGCGCGACGCGACGGTGGAGCGCGCGATGATCGCCCGGCGTGTGTCCGAGAACCAGATCGACCTGCTGCGCTTGCTGGATTCGGCGGATGTCTTTGCCTGAGAACGACCACGCTCGATGACCACCCTGCCTGAGGACCACCATGCTTGACCATCCGCGCGGCCCAGCGCTGCTCGACGCCGTGGCCCGCCTGCTGCGCGACGTGCTGCTGCCACAACTGCAGCAGGTGTCCAGTGGCGCCGCGTTTCAGGCGCGTGTGGCAGCCAATGCGGTGGACCTGGCGGCGCGCGAGATGCGCCTGGGCCCCGCAGCCGACGCCGACGCCGCTGCCCGCCTGCAGGCCTTGCTGCAGCACACCGGCCCGCCTGATGTGCTGGAGGCCGAACTGGCCCTGGCCATCCGCAGCGGCGCCATCGACGACCAGAACCCGGCGCTGCGGGCCCACCTGTGGGCCAGCACGCTCGACAAGCTGGCGATCGACCAGCCCGCCTACGCCCCTTACCGCCGCGCGCTGCAACAGCGCGAACCACCGACCCAGCCCCACCAGGAGTGAAACACCATGGACTTCAACCTGCCCCACGAACTGACCGAGTTCCTCCAGAACCTCGACCGCTTCATCGACCAGGAGATCAAGCCGCTGCAGGCCAGGGACGACAACGAGCGCTTCTTCGACCACCGGCGCGAATGGGCACGCACCGATTTCGACAACGGCGGCCTGCCCCGGCATGAGTGGGAGGCGCTGCTGCTGGAATGCAAGAAAATCGCCGACAAGGCCGGCTTCTACCGCATGAGCCTGCCCAAGGAATACGGCGGCCAGGAAATCGGCAACCTGTGGATGAGCGTGGTCCGCGACCATCTGGCCAGCAAAGGCCTGGGGCTGTTCAACGACCTGCAGAACGAACACTCGGTGGTGGGCAACTTCCCGGTGATCGTGATGTTGCGCGACTTCGGCACGCCGGCGCAGAAAGACCAGTTCATCAACGGCCAGCTGGCCTTCAAGACCCGCATCACCTTCGGCCTGACCGAGCCGAACCACGGCAGTGACGCCACCCACATGGAGACCAAGGCGGTGCGCGAGCTGCGTGATGGCAAGGAAGGCTGGCTGATCAACGGCGAGAAGATGTGGACCACCGGCATGCACACCGCCACCCACTGCGCGCTGTTTGCCCGCACCAGCGGCAAGGCCGGTGACGCCAAGGGCATCACCTGCTTCCTGACGCCCACCGGCACCCCGGGCGTCAAGATCGAGGAATACCTCTGGACCTTCAACATGCCGACCGACCACCCGCGGGTGAGCTTCACCAATGTGTGGGTGCCGGCCGATGCCATGTTTGGTGAGGAAGGCCGCGGCCTGCCGCTGGCACAGAGCTTCGTGCATGAAAACCGCATCCGCCAGGCGGCCAGCAGCCTGGGCGCTGCCGCCTTCTGCGTGGCCGAGAGCGTGAAATATGCGCGCGAGCGCAAGCCCTTCGGCGAAGAGCTGGCGCGCAACCAGGGCATCCAGTTCCCGCTGGTGGAACTGGCCACCCAGGTGGAGATGCTGCGGCTGCTGATCCGCAAGACCGCGTGGGAGATGGACCAGATGCCCCACCCTGATGTGGAGAAGAAGCTCAGCGACAAGGTGTCGATGTGCAACTACTGGGCCAACCGCCTGGTCTGCGAGGCAGCCGACCGGGCCATGCAGGTGCACGGCGGCATCGGCTACAGCCGCCACAAGCCCTT
>JBBQZM010000004.1:0-52772 GCA_038207685.1 Burkholderiales bacterium | reverse complement strand
GGTGGGCGGCTATACCTACCTGCTGGAAATACTCACCGGCATCGTCGGCTCGCGCATGCGCTGGCGCACCATGCCGTGGCTGGTGGTGCTGTTCGGCTTGATGATCGCGCCGCTGGGCATCACCTCGATCTCGTTCATCGTGATCCAGCCGATCCTGATCGGCACCTGGAGCACGATCGCGCTGATCGGTGCGGTGGCGGTGCTGATCCAGATTCCCTATTCGCTCGACGAGTTGGTGGCCACGCTGCAGTTCCTGCGGCGCCGCAAGCGCGCTGGACGCAACCTGCTGCGGGTGTTCTTCTTCGGCGACACCGACGAAATGCCGAAGGGCTCGGCACGCAAGGCCGGCAAGGAACATCCCGACGACAGCTTCGACCAGCGCCCTGCATTGGTGGTGGCCGACATGGTGGGCGGCGGTGTGGGCCTGAGCTGGGGCCTCGGCCTGGCGCTGGCGCTTGGCTTGCTGCTGTTGTTTACGCGACCGCTGCTCAGTGTGGACGGCAGCGTGGCAAATGCCCATCACGTGGTCGGCGCGCTGGTATTGACGGTGGTATCGCTGGCCGCGGCCGAAGTTGCGCGGATCCTGCGTTGGCTGATCGTGCCGCTGGGTGTGGCGCTGGCGGCGGTGCCACTGATCTGGCCAGCCGGTGCGGCCGCAGCGGTCTTCGCGGTGGTGACCGGACTGCTGCTCATCGTCGCCAGCCTGCCTCGTGGAACGATCAAGCAGCGCTACGGCAGTTGGGAACCGCTGATCAGATGATCCCGCGGGCGCGCCCAAAGTAAGAGAGCAACTGATGAGCGCGACGGACACCGACACGAAGGTCGCAGGCTCCGACCGGGCTGCTGACACGCGCCGGCGCCAGGCATTGGCCGCGGCCATCGACGCTGGCGACGCCAATGCCGTCGCGCGGCTGCTCGACGGCGCTGCTGCGAGTGCGATCGCCGACGCCCTCGAGTCGATGGAGCCTGGGCCGCGCCGCAACGCCTGGCGCCAGATCGGACCGAACTGCCGCGGCGAGGTGCTGGTCGAGGCGCACGGCGAGGTGCGGCGCCAGCTCATCGAGTGCACGTCGACGGACGAACTCGTCGAGGCGGTTGCGCCGCTGGACCTGGACGCGCTCTCGGACATCGACGCCGACCTGCCGCCCACCGTATTGGACCGCGTGCTGGCCGGCATGGACGCGAAGCGGCGCCGACGTTTCGACCTGCTGCGCAACTACCCGGACGACAGCGCCGGCGGGCTGATGGACGCCGACTCGGTGGCCGTGCGGCCGGACGACACGCTGGCGCAGGCGGCGCAGGCGATGCGCCGCCACTGCGCCGAGCACGGCAGCCTGCGAGCGCACCTGGACACCTTGATGGTCACCAACGATGACGACCACTACCTGGGCAGGCTCGACGTCGCCGACCTGCTGCTGCACGACAACGCCCACGACGTACGCGCGCACCTGCGCGTCGAGCCGGGCCCGATTGACGTCGCGATGACAGCTGACAACGTGGCGCGGCGCTTCGGGGATCTGAACCTGATCTCGTCCGCGGTCGTCGACGAAGGCGGGCGGCTGCTGGGCCGCATCACTGTCGACGACGTCGTCGACGTCCTGCGCCGACAGGCCGAGCGCTCGCAACTCGCCAACACGGGGCTCGACCAGGAGACCGACACCTTCGCCCCGCTCCTCGTGGCCGGCCGACAACGCGCGCTATGGCTCGGCGTCAACCTGTGCAATGCGCTCGTCGCGGCCTGGATCATCAGCCTGTTCGAGGTCACGATCGACCAGCTGGTGGCCCTGGCGGTGCTGATGCCGGTGGTGGCCAGCATGGGCGGCGTCGCCGGCACGCAGAGCCTGGCACTGGCGATCCGCGCGATCGCGCTGGATCAGATGCAGGCGGGCACCCGTTGGCGGCTGCTTCGGCGCGAGCTGGCGATCGGCGGGCTCAACGCGGTGCTTTGGGCGGTAGTGGTGGCAGCGGTGGCGCTGGCCTGGTTCGACAACGCCGCGCTGGCAGGCGTGTTTTCGCTGGCGGTGGTGCTCAATCTGCTGGCCGGCGTGTTTGCGGGCACGGTCATCCCGATCGGTCTGGAACGGCTGGGCGTCGACCCCGCCCTGGCCGGTGGCGTGGCACTGGTAGCACTGACCGACGCCTTCGGCTTCGGCGTGTTCCTTGGGCTGGGATCCTGGCTGTTGCTGTAGCCTCAGGTTTCCGCCGTGCGATGGAACCACCATCGAGAACATGGCCCGCCTTCGCTGTGGGCTACATCCGCAGCGGAACAGCAGCAGTTAGTCCAGGCGCGTCGTTGCCTTGGTCGGCGGCAGCGGCCCCATCACCCGGGATCTATCGACCGCTGCTCAGCCCGTTTGCCTTGCTCGAATGGCAGCCAGCGACGCAGCCTGTCAGGCACCTTCCGTCCCGTTACCGCGCGGGCGACCAATGCGGTGCCCGCCACCGAACCCAGCAGGCGTACCACGATCGACGGATGCCGCCTTGTCCCCAGCCACAAGGCCACGGCCCCAGCCATTGCCAGCCAGTGTTCGCCCGGAATACCGGGGCGCGCGTCGTCGTATTGCTTGATCTTGTCGATCAGGTTGTCGGTCATGAGGTGATCCCTTTCATAAAACTCCTTAGGTTGGCGCCGACGTTCATTGGTTCCAGGCGGTTTTCACGTGATGTGGCCAAGCACCGGACGCGACACACGTCGACGAGCGGCCAGGGCCAGCGAGCAGGCCGCCCACAGGGTCAACCAAGGCATGCGCCTTGCCTGTGTCTCTCGTTCTGGCCCAAGTTTGTCACATGGCCATCCAGTCCCCAATGGAATCAACAACTTGGCGCAGCATTTTCACGTATGGCACTACGCTGTGTGTTGACCCGACGGTCACCGATGCGGGCGCGATAAGCGAAGTACACGATCACAAAGGCCAGCAACGATGCCGCCACGGCGGGTGCGGCCAGCGGTGACGCCGACTCAGCCGTGCGCATCAGGCGCTGGATGGTCCAGGGTTGGCGACCCACTTCGGTGGTGAGCCAGCCTGCCAGCACCGCGACCAGACCCGACGGACCCATCACCAGGGCGAAGCGGTGCAGGAGCTTCCACTCGTACAGCCGACCCCGGGCTCTAGCCCCCAGGCTGAGCATGCCGAGACCGGCCGCCTTTTTCAAGCGCAACGTCATGCGCTGGCTGTCGATGTCGCTGACCTTGAGCGAGACGATCTCACTGACGCGCAAACCCGTGCCATAGGCGACCGACATTGCCGCTTGACGGTTGAGGTTTGAGGTTGCGGGCTGCGGCGATCAGGCGTGAGGCTTCCTAGCAGCTGAGCACCACTGGCAGGGTGCGCGGCACTCGAACGGGCTGCATCTCGGCCAACAGCTCGGGGCGGCGCAACGGCGAGACGGTGGGAGTCGAGCTGTCCATGGTTCTGCTCCCTTCGATGAACGAGGCGAATTGCCTCGATCACCAACATCGCAGAATCAACGGCATAACGAACTGCCACCTTGCTCGCCGCAGTTCCTCGCCGCAGCGCCTACCGCGCGAGCGGTTCAGTGCGCTGGCTGGCACTGGTCTGCGACGTCACATGCCCGCTGCCGCCGCCGTCAACCCTCGACGGACAGCGCCAGCCGCTGCGCCAGCCAGTCGGCTAACGGCTGCGGCCGCGCGAAGAGGAAGCCCTGCAGCACCGGGCAGCCAGCGGCAAGCAGGAAGTCGGCCTGCGCCCGCGTCTCGACACCCTCGGCGACGACGCGCAACTTCAGGTTGCGCGCCATCGACAGGATGGTCTCGACGATGCTGGTATCTCCCGGGTCGTGCGGTGTGTCGCGCACGAAGCTGCGGTCGATCTTCAGCTCGAACAAGGGCAGCTTGCGCAGGTAGGCCAGGCTCGAATAGCCTGTCCCGAAGTCGTCGATCGAGAAGCGGATGCCCAGTTGCACCAGTGCGGACATGCGCGCCAGCGCCCCTTCCCAGTCGTCGATGAGCAGGCCCTCTGTGACCTCGAACAAGAGCGCGGTGGCCGGTGCGCCGGTGGCCGCGAGCACGTCGCGCACCTGCTCGACGAAGTCGTCCTTGCGGAACTGGCGTGGGCTGACGTTCACCGACAGCGGCAACAAGCGCCCGGCGGCCCGCATGCGAACCAGCGCTTCGCAGGCCTCGCGGATGACGAATTCGCCCAGCGGCAGGATCAGCCCGGTATCCTCGGCGATCGGGATGAACTGTACCGGCGAGACATTGCCGCGCTTCGGATGCCACCAACGCAGCAGCAGTTCGCCACCGACCTCGGCGCCGTCGGTGTTGAACTGCGGCTGGATGTGCACTGAGATCTGGCCGCTGCCCAGCGCCTCCTTCAGGTCCTGCTCCAGCGCCAGTCGCTCCTCCACTTCGGCCTGCATCTCGGGCTCGAAAAAGGCGATGCGGTTGCGGCCAGCCGACTTGGCGCGGTACATCGCCGTGTCGGCTTCGCGCAGCAGGTCGTCGACGCGTTCGTCGGCCTTCGGGAACAGCGTGATGCCTATGCTGCCCGAGCTGCCGTACAGCGCGCCGTCGATGTCATAGGGCTGCTCCAACACCTCGCGGACCTTGTCGGCCACGGTACGCGCGTGGCGCGCGCCGGCCTCGACGTCGTGGCCCAGCTGGCCAACCAGCACGACGAACTCGTCGCCGCCCAGGCGTGCCACCGAGTCTTCGCCGCGCTGTTGCTGCGACAGACGCTGCGCCACCTGCTTGAGCAGGCGGTCGCCCACCGAGTGGCCGCGTGCGTCGTTGATCTGCTTGAAGTTGTCGAGGTCGATGAAGAGCAGCGCGCCGACCTGCCCGCTGCGCTGCGCCGCGCCCACTGCGTGCTCGATGCGGTCGACCAGCAGGCGCCGGTTCGGCAGCCCGGTGAGGGCGTCGAAGTAGGCGAGCCGGTGGGTGTTCTCCTCGGCCTGCTTGCGCTCGGTGATGTCGGTGATGAAGCCATGCCAAAGCACGCTGCCGTCGTCCAGTCGCTCGGGTACCGCGTCGCCCTGGCGCCAGCGCTCGCCCTGCAGCGGCAGCACGACGCGGTACTCCTGGCGCCAGGGCTGCAGCGTCGAGGCCGAGACGCCGATGGCCACAGCCACGGCCTCGGCATCGTCGGGATGCAAGCGCGTGAAGACCTGCGCCGCATCCTCACACACCTGCTCGGCGGTGAGCTCGTAGATCTGCCAGATGCCGGGGCTGACGAACGGAAAGTGTGAATGCCCATCGGGTTTCAGCAGGTACTGGTAGATGACGCCGGGCACGTGCTGCACCAGGTTGTCCAGCAGGTTCAGGCTGTCCTGCAGGCGACGCGCCCACTGGTGGCGATCGGTGATGTCGCGGAACACCGAGGCCGCGATCAGCTGGCCGTCGCGGTCGCGGTAGACCGACAATGACATTTCGGCCTCGAAGGTCTCGCCGTTGCAGCGCCTCATGCGTAGCTCGCCGCGTGCGCGGGCGCTGTGCGCGCGCTGCTGCAGCATTGGCGCAAGCCGCGGATCGCTCGTGTCGAGCAGGACGTCGCGGCCGAGCGCGCGCACCTCGGCCTCGCTCAGCCCGAACATCGCGCACGCCGCCGGGTTGGCAGCCAACACGCTGCCGTCCGGGCGTGTCAGCAGCACGCCGTCCATGCTGTTGGCGAACAGCATCTCGTAGCTCTGCTGCGTCGCCAGCCGTTCCTGCTCGGCGCGTTTCATGTCGGTCAGGTCGCTGGCCATCAACATCAGCCGGCTCTGGCCATCGGGGCCCAGTGCGACAAAGCTGAGCGCGAGCCAGACGTCTTGGCCGAAGCTCGTGCGCTGGTGGATGACGGCCGACGTCGGCTCGCCGCTATGCTGCGTCTTGAGCGCCAGCGCGTACAGGCCACTAGCCTTCCAGCTCGCGATACGGTGGATGTTCTGCGCCAGCACGGCGGCGACGTCGGCACCGATGTGGCGCGCCATCGACGGGTTCGCGGTGATGCAGTCGCCCGCGGCGTCGTAGATCGAGATGCCGACTGGCGAGTTCTCGACGATCTGCCGGTTCAACTGCTGCTCGGCCTGCAGCGCGCGCTCGGCCAGGCGGCGGTCACTGAGGTCGGTGTTGGTGCCCGACAGGCGCACCGCGCGGCCACTGACATGTTCACGCAGGATGTAGCCGCGCGACAGCACCGGGATGTAGTGGCCGCCCTTGTGGCGCAGCCGCAACTCGGCGTTGTAGTGCTCGGCGTCGCTGCGGATGGCTTCGGCGAGCAGACGTTCGACGCGCGGGACATCCTCGGGGTGCACGAGCCGTTCCCACAGGTCGCCGTCGTACAGCAGATCGTCGTTCTCGTAACCGAGCATCGCCCAGCCGCGCGGCGAGTGGTAACGCTGTCCGCTGACCAGGTCCCAATCCCACCAGCCGTCGTTGGCGCCCTTCAGCACCAACGCCATGCGTGTCTCGCTTTGTTCCAGCCGCGTCTGCACCTCGCGCAGGCGGTCTCGGTCGGCGCGTAGCGCCTGTGCGTCTTCAGCCAGTTCGCGGTGGCGGCGGCGCAGTTCGAACTGCGCCACGACCTGCCGCGCTAGCGCGGCGAGTACGGCTGTCTGCGTGGCATCGAAATCACGCGGCTGTCGGTCCAGTACGCATAGCGTGCCCACCGCGTGGCCGCCCGGTGTGAGTAGCGGCGCACCGGCGTAGAAGCGGATGCGCGGGTCGCCGGTGACGAGCGGGATGTCGGCGAAACGCGAGTCGCGCTGCGCGTCGTGCACCACCATCACGTCCCTGCCGCGGATGACGTGGTCGCAGAAGGCGATGCAGCGCGGCGTTTCGCTGACGTCGAGGCCAACGCGCGACTTGAACCACTGCCGGTCGCGATCGACCAGGCTGACCATCGCCATCGGCATGCCCAGGAAGGTGGCCGCCAGCCGGGTGATGTCGTCGATACCCTGCTCGGCAGCCGTGTCGAGCACGCGGTAGTCGAGCAGTGCCTGCAGGCGCTGTTCCTCGGGGTCTTGCGTAGCGCCAGGGACTTGCATCGCGTTCGAAAGTGGGCTTCCGTCTCGGAGGGATGGCCGCGAGGCCGTGGTCGCGCCGGCAGCTCGTTATCGGCCCGCCCCATGCACTGCTTTACCAGTGTGCCAATCATATGTGCCTGGGGACGGTCTTGTTTGACAGAGGCCAACGCTGGGGACAAGTTCTTCAAGCAGCATGTTTGCGCGCTCGCTGGGACGGGCTCGCCCGTTCTGGGGTGGTCCACGGAGGCAGACGGTGTGCTGTGGCGCCATCGGCCAGCGTGGCGCTTACGGTTGTAGGGCATTCGCGGGGACGCATGCGGCGCGATGGGTCAAGGGCCAGACGGGCCGCCAGATTGTCGACTGCCGACAACGTCGACTTGTAGCCGGGACCGTGAGGTCGTAGACGCGGCAGCACGCAGCCATTCTTGGCGGAGCGCGGCTGCTGCGGCCTCGCCCTCGGGGTCGCGCACCAACGCTTCATGGCCCCACCCGTTACAGAGGCACAGATTGACGATCGGCCGGAGCGCATAGTTGAAGCGGAAACCCAGCAGCGGTGCGCCGATGCACGCTCGGCAGCCGGCACCATCGGCAACCAGCGGCGCGAAGTTCGAGTCAACGATCGGTGTCGACTGGCGGGTGGGGGAGCGATCGGGCGCCCGCGGCAGGCACGTCAAGCCACCTTTGCCAGCACTGGCTCGTAGGCACAGACTTGATTGCGGCCGCTTTTCTTGGCGACGTAGACGGCCTCGTCGGCCATGTTCAGAAATTGCTGCGGCGTCAGGCCCCCGGTGAACTCGGCCGTACCGATCGACACGGTCGCGGTCAGAGGAGGCGCAATCAGCAGCACGCTGTCGGCCACGGCGTAACGCAGCCGCTCGGCGACTTCGAGGGCGGCGGGCAGCGCGGTCGCAGGCAGCACGACGACGAACTCCTCGCCACCGAAGCGGGCGCAGACGTCGCCAGCGCGCAATTGCTCGCGCACCAGCGAGGCGAACGACCTCAGGGCAGCGTCGCCGACGCCGTGGCCATGCACGTCGTTGATCCGCTTGAAGTGGTCGATGTCCAGCAGCAACAGCGAGAGTGGCTGCGCGCTGCGCTCGGCCAACGCAACCTGCTGCGCCATCAGTTTGTCCAACGAGCGGCGGTTCGGCAGGCCGGTCAAGGCGTCGGTGGCGGCATCCTGCTCGACGAGTTGCAGCGCGCGCTGCAGCTGCTCGGCCAGCGCCTCGTTCGCGAGCTGCAGCCGAATGCCCTCGAGCACTCGCTGGGAGATCGACGCCATGTAGTAGCCGAGCAGCGTCATGAACACGGTAAGACTGATGAAGGTCTGCATCACGCCGAGCTGCTCCGGATGCCGCACCCAACCCGGCAGCGCAGCCAGCCACATCGCCGCCAACAGGGCCCGGAAGCAGCGCGGAATCGTGAGGTAGACAGGCGCGTTGACTGCGGCGACCCCGGCCAGCACCGCCCCGAGCAAGGCGTCGAGCGCGGAGTCGCGGCCGATCATCAGGGCGACCATCGCACCCCAGGCTACGCCGTCGAGGATCGCCGCGGACATCACCCAGATTGAGTAGCGGGCCGGATCCGAACCGCCGCGGGTTACGCCGTACAGCAGGCCCAGCGCCAGCGCCCAAGTCGTGATGAACAGCCCCAGCCATCCCAGCAGCAGGTCGTGCGGGACGCGGCCCCAGCACAGCCAGCAGACCAGCACCCAGCCGACGGGCGTCGTCGACAAGGTACGGCGCATGGCTTGCACGCCTTGCTTGAAGCCGGTCTCTCGGGCAGTCTGTACCAGATCGACGGGAACCATGGCCTGCGAGATCAAGTCAAATTTCCTGCGGCTTGAGGGGATTGAGGTGCCGATCGGGGTTGCACCGCCCTTGGCGCGCGGCATGTGCTCGAAAGGTACGGCGCAAAAGCCAGCCGCAACCATTGGTTATCGGTCGTGCGAGATTGAATTGAACCCCGGTCCTTTCGATCGGACGTGACATCGTTGACATCCGTGCCGGATTCGCGCGCCGCCGCGGCCGGTGAGGGTGAGGGTGTGCAGGTGGGTCGATGGATCTTCCAGCGCACTGTCCGTCGCGAAGGACCGTTTGTGGCCGGGGCTGTGAATACGCCGCCGCGCCCGTCAGTTGCGATGTGCAATGGCGCCAGCGCGACCGACTTGTGCCCGACGCGCTATGGCAGCAGGCGGTGACAGCGATGGGCGAGCAAATGGTGATGGACCTGACGGTGCTGTCGGGCACGTACGTGATGGTCTCGATGCTGCTCAAAGCCACTCAGGTGGGCATCCCCGGCGGCGCCGAGCCGCCGCTGCAGGTGCTGGACCCGCTGGAGATCCGCCAGCGCCTGCTGGCTTGATGAAGCGCCTGCTGGCTTGATGAAGCGCCTGCTGGCTTGATGAATCGCCTGCTGGCTTGATGAATCGCCTGCTGGCTTGATCAGCCGCCGGCCGTCAAAGGGATGGCGGTCAGTTGCTGCAGCGCCGCCAGATCCAGGCCGTCGCAGATCTCTCGCACCACAGCATGGCCGTCGGCCAGGTCAATTACCGCCAGGTCGGTGTAGACCCGGCTGACGCAGCCCATCGCCGTCAGAGGGTAGCTGCAGGATGGCACCAGTTTGCTGGCGCCGTCCTTGCCGCAGTGCTCCATCATCACCCAGGTCTGCTTGGCGCCCAGCGCCAGATCCATCGCACCACCCACCGCCGGAATCGCCCCTGGCGCGCCGGTATGCCAGTTGGCCAGGTCACCACCCACCGAGACCTGGAAGGCACCCAGCACGCAGACATCGAGGTGGCCACCGCGCATCATCGCGAAGCTGTCGGCGTGGTGGAAGAAGCAGCCGCCTGCCAGAAGCGTCACCGGCTGTTTGCCAGCGTTGATCAGGTCGTAGTCTTCCAGCCCGGGCGCGGGTGACGGCCCCATGCCGAGGACACCGTTTTCACTGTGCAGCAGGATCTCGCGGGTATCGTCGCTGCCCGGGCGCGGCAGGTGGTTGGCCACCAGCGTGGGCGTGCCGATGCCCAGGTTGACCACCGCGCCGTCGCTGAGGTCGCGCGCTACCCGCTGCGCCATCTGGTCGCGGGTCCAGCCCGGCTTCTTGCTCGTAGACATGACTCAGCCCCCTGCCCTGGTCGCTGCGAGCGCGCTGGCGCGCGGCACACAGACCAGCCGTTGCACATAGACGCCGGGCGTGACCACCGCCTCGGGGTCGAGCAGGCCCAGCGGCACGATCTCATGCACCGTGGCCACCGTGGTGCGTGCGGCCATCGCCATCACCGGGCCAAAGTTGCGCGCGGTCATGCGGTAAGTCAGGTTGCCCCAGCGGTCGCCGCGCTCGGCCTTGATCAACGCGTAGTCGGCATGCAGCGGTGTCTCGAACACCTGCATGCGGCCGTCGAGTTCACGCACTTCCTTGCCCTCGGCCAGCGCGGTGCCAAATCCGGTGGGCGTGAAGAAGCCGCCGATGCCGGCGCCGGCGGCGCGGATACGCTCGGCCAGGTTGCCTTGCGGCACCAGTTCCAGTGCGATCTGGCCGGCGCGGTAGAGGCGGTCGAAATGGTGCGAATCGGCCTGGCGCGGAAAGCTGCAGATGACCTTGCGCACCCGCCCGGCGGCCAGCAGCGCAGCCAGGCCGCTGTCGCCATTGCCGGCGTTGTTGTTGATCACCGTGAGGTCTCGGGCGCCCTGGGCCAGCAAGGCGGCCACCAGTTCATCGGGCAGGCCGGCGGTGCCAAAGCCGCCAATCATCACCGTCGCGCCATCGTGCACGTCGGCCAGCGCGGCTTCGGCACTGGGCAGGATCTTGTTGATCATCGTGTAGGTCTGGAGTGAAGACACCGGCCGCATTCGGCCACGCCAAATAGTACGACGGCCGCGGCGGCCCGCCTGCGACGGGCCGCTCAGGGTTCAGTGCACCGAGCGGCCCTGGCCCTGCCAGTAGTGCGCGCGGA
The DNA here is from genome assembly GCA_038207685.1 of Burkholderiales bacterium. Classification (GTDB taxonomy): domain Bacteria; phylum Pseudomonadota; class Gammaproteobacteria; order Burkholderiales; family Burkholderiaceae_C; genus Pseudaquabacterium. Next base: position 41,851 of record JBBQZM010000004.1, on the reverse strand, counting down.
TCGCCTTCTTGTCGAGCTTGCCGAGGCCAGTGACCGGCAGCGCATCGACAAAGTCGATCGCCTTGGGCGTGTAGACCGCGCCCTTCTTCTCGCGCACCAGCGCCATCAGTTCCTCGGGATGAACGCTGGCGCCGGCACGCAACACCACCCAGGCGCGCACTGACTCGCCCCACTTCTCGTCGGGTACGCCCACCACCGCGGCCGCGGCCACGGCCGGATGCTGTGACAGCGCATCCTCCACCTCGCGCGGGTAGACGTTGAAACCGCCGCTGATGATCAAGTCCTTGGAGCGGTCGACGATGTAGAGGTAGCCATCGGTATCGCGCCGCGCCATGTCGCCGGTGTACAGCCAGCCGTTGCGGAAGGCCTGCGCGGTCTCCTCGGGCTTGTTCCAGTAGCCTTGCATGACCAGCGGGCCACGCACGCAGATCTCGCCGACCTCACCCTCGGGCACCTCATGCCCGTCCTCGCCGAGCAGCCGCACCTGGTTGCCCACACAAGGCGTGCCGCAGGAGGCCAGACGCTCGGGATGGTTGACCGGGTCATGCTCATGCTGGTGCAGCACGGCCACGGTGTTGGGGGCTTCCGACTGCGCGTAGAGCTGCATGAACACCGGGCCGAAGGCTTTCATGCCCTCGATCAGCCGGGCCGGCGACATCGGCGAGGCGCCGTAGATGATCAGCTTCAGGCTGGACAGATCGGCGCCCTGGCGGGCCGGGCTGTCGAGCAGCACATAAATCATCGTCGGCACCAGGAAGGTGGCGGTGATGCGGTGTTGCGCCACCAGGCGCACGAACTTCTCGGCGCTGAAGCCCTGGGTCATCACGAAGGTACCGCTCTTGAGCAGCACCGGCATGATCATCACGCCAGAGGCATGGGTGATTGGCGTCGAGGCCAGGAAACGGATGTCCTGCGGCCAATCCCAGTCGGCCATCTCGGTGATGATCATCGTGACATGCACGCGGTGGGTGTGGGCCACACCCTTGGGCCGACCGGTGGTGCCGCCGGTGTAGATCAACACGCAGACATCCTCGGGCTCGGCCTTGGGGACCAGCCGAGCGGGCGTAAAGGCAGATGCCGCGGCCAGCAAGTCCTCGCCCAGCGCCTCGTTCGGGCCGAAGCACAACATGCGCTGCACACCGGCCACCCGCAAGGCCAGCGCGCGGGCGCGGTCGGTGAAGCTCAGCGGGTCGACAAGCAGCGTGCGCACACCGCTGTCCTCGAGAATGTAGGCATGGTCGTCCTCCGACGAGGTCGGGTTCAACCAGGTCACGCGCAAGCCCATCAGATAGGCCGCGGCGGTGATCACGAACGCCTCGGGCCGGTTCGCCGACAAGGTGGCGACGGCGTCGCCACGCCGCAGGCCACGCGCTTCCAGCGCCTGCACCACCTGGCTGACCAGCGCGCCGAGCTGGCGGTAAGTCCATTGCGTTTGGTCGCTGATGAAAGCCACGCGGTCGCCGCCGCGATGGATGGCGGTGACGACCAGATCACCCACGGTGCAACCCTGGTACAGCTTCTCGTTCATGCTCGATCCCGTTGTTGTGCAGTCATGCAGCGGCGCGCGCCGCGGCCGCAGCGCGGCAGGCTGAACTTAGGGATCAGCCGGCCGCTGCGCTTCGTCCAAAGCGACGAATTTACGACGGGCCGTCGTGGCTAAACTGGTTGGCCGCAAGCCGCCGGCACGGGCCGGTCACTCAACAAGGACTGCTGATGTCGACCTTGGTGCAAAGAACCGATCACGACGGCCTGGCCACGCTGACGCTGAATCGGCCCGACAAGCTCAATGCGCTGACGGTGGCGATGTTCGAGCAACTGCGCGCCCAAGTGCTGCAAATCGCCGCCGATACCGAGCGCATCGGTCTGGTTATGCTGCGCGGCGCCGGGCCCTGCTTCTCAGCCGGCCACGACCTGGCCGACATCGCACAGGGCGAGAAGCCGCCGCAGCCGCACTTCCAGGCCGACACCATCGAGCTGCTGGCCAATCTGCCGCAGCCGGTGATCACCGCAGTGCACGGCCATTGCTATACCGGCGCGCTGGAACTGGCGCTGGCCGGCGACATGATCGTCGCCGCCGCTTCGGCCCGCTTTGCCGACACCCATGCGCGCTGGGCACTGACGCCGGTATGGGGCATGAGCCAGCGCCTGCCGCGCCGCGTGGGCCTGGCCCGCGCGCAAGAGATGACCTACACCGCCCGCCGCTACACCGGCGCCGAGGCGCAGGCCATGGGGCTGGTGAACTGGTGTGTGGACGACGCGGACTTTGATGCGGTGCTGGACCGCTTCTGCGAGGGCATTCTGGCCAATTCCTGGTTCAGCCTGCGGGCCAACAAGCGGCTCTACCGCGAGACCGAAGGTTTGACGCTGCGCGCCGGCCTGTCGCACGAGATCCACCGCAGCGAGGGCCGCGGCCCCGACATGGACGAGCGCATCGCCGGCTTTCTGAACAAGCGCAGCAAGTTGACCTGAATTCAGCCGCCCGGCGTGGCATCAGCCGCCAGGCGTGGCATCAGCCGCCAGGCCTCGCGTTACCCGGCGGGCGATGCAACTCGGCCGCCAGTTCACCCAAGCGCCCTTCTCCGGCCGGCGTCTGCCCACCTTCGGCCAGAAAGCGCTGCATCGCCTCCAGCGTGCCGGTGCCGCTCAGCGTGCCCTGGAAGGCCGCCGCCTCGACGTGCAGGTGATCGACCACGCCCTGCTCGGCATGCAACACGCTGGCCTTGGCGGCCGCCACGGCATGCGGCGGAAACGAGGCGATGCGCGCCGCCAGCCGATCGACAAAAGGCCACAAGGTTTCGGCCGGCAACGTGCGGTTGACCCAGCCCCAGGCGGCGGCCAGTTCGGCGTCGATGTCGTCGCAGCCCAGCACCACTTCCAGCGCGCGGCTGCGGCCGAGCAGGCGCGACAAGCGCACCGTGCCCGAGCCGCCAGGCAGGATGCCCAGCGCCACCTCGGGCTGGTTGAAGATGGCCTTGCCCTGCAAGGCGAAGCGCATGTCGCAGCTCAGCGCAATCTCGCTGCCGCCGCCACCGGCGCGGCCTTCGATCACTGCGATGGTGGCCTTGGGCATGGTGCGCCAGACCTCGCACAAACGATGAAACGGCGACAGCGGCGCATCGGCCGGCAGGGGCTGAGCCGGAAAGCGCAGGATCAGGCCAACGTCGAAGTGCGCGATGAAATAGCCGGTATTGGCTGACCGCAGGATCACCACCCGCACCTGCTCGTCGGCCGCCAGTTGCTCGCTCAACCGGATCAGCTCCTTGAACATCGGCTTGTCGAGCAGGTTGATCTCACCGTGGTCCAGCGTGACCCGCGCGATGCCTTGCGACAGTGCGACGCGCAGCGTGGTGTAGCCGCTGTAGTCCATGGTCGAAGCCTCCATTCAGCGGGCGCGGGCTGCTCGCGCCGCCGCCCATTGCTCGGGCGACCATTGCAGCAAATCCTCAGCGCCGGAACTGCGCAAGTGCGCGCCGCCGTCTATCGCCACCATCTCGCCGTTGATGTAGCCGGCATGGTCAGACACCAGGTAACTCGCCAAGTCAGCCAGTTCCTGCGGCTGACCCACGCGGCCCAGCGGATTGAGCGGCGCGCGTGCTGCGGCGGCGCCGCGCTCGCCCGGGTTGAGCTGGCGGCTCGACCCGGCGGTTGGAAAGGGCCCGGGCGCAATCGCCACCAGCCGGATGCCTCGCGGGCCCCACTCCACCGCCAGGCTGCGGGTCATCGCCAGCAGCCCGGCCTTGGCCATCGCCGAGGGCACGGTGTAGGCGCGGCCGGTGAGGGTCGACGTGGACAGGATGCTCAGCACGGTGCCGGGTCGGCCGCTGGCTATCCAGCGTTTGCCCAGCGCCAACGTGGCATACATGGCGCCGTGCAGGCTGGTGGCCAGCACTGCATCGGCAGCGCGCGCCGACAAGGTTTCAGTCTGGGCGATGAACGTGGCGGCGGCGTTGTTCACCAGCACGTCGATCGGCGCTTCTTCCCAGGCCGCTTGCAGCATGACGTCCACCGCCGCGGCATCGCGCACATCGCACACGGCGGTGGCTACCTGGGCGCCGGTGGCGCGCAGCCGGACGGCGGTGTCGTCCAGCACCTGGGCGCGGCGGCCGCACAACAGCAACGCCGCGCCCAGTTCGGCAAAACGCGTGGCCATGGCCGCGCCCAGGCCGCTGCCACCGCCGGTGACCAGGATGCGCTTGCCCGCCAGCAGATCGGCCTGAAACATCGTGTGCCGTCTGTCTATTCGCCGGTGAAGCGGGGCTCGCGGCGTGCCGCCATGGCGGCCACGCCTTCCTTGAAGTCTGCGGTCTTGAACTGCGCGTTCTGCTCGGCGCTCTCACGCGCCACCGCCAGCCGGATCTGTTCGACCAGGCCAGCGCGCAGCGTGGCGCGGGTGGATTGCACCGCCAGCGGCGCCGAGATGGCGATCTCGCGGGCCAGCTTGGCGGCTTCGGCGCGCACCTGGTCTTGCGCCACCAGCAGATCGGCCAGGCCGATGGCCACCGCTTCTTCGCCGCCGATGCGCCGGCCGGTGTAGAACAGCAGCGCCGCCTTTTGCACACCCACCAGCCGCGGCAAGGTGGCCGACAGGCCGAAGCCGGGGTGGAAACCCAGGCGGTTGAAATTGGCCGAGAACTTGGCCTCGGCGCAGGTGACGCGGAAATCAGCCACCAGCGCCAGCCCCAGGCCACCGCCCACCGCCGCACCATGCACCGCGGCCACCACCGGCTTGGCGCAGGCAAACATGCGTAAGGCCTCGTCGTAGATCGGGTTCAGCGCGCGTGGGCTGCGCTGCGGCGGCGTGGCGTCGCGGTTGGAAAAGTCGGCGCCGGCGCAAAAGGCCGTGCCATTGGCCGCCAGCACGATGGCATGGCAGCGGCGGTCGGCTTCCAGGTCTTCAAACACATCGGCCAGCTCACGGATCAGCGGGATGCTGAAGAAGTTGTGCGGCGGCTTGTTGATCTCGACCGTGGCCACCGGGCCGTCGAAGGACAGGTTCACATCACTCATGGCGGTCAACTTTGCAAAGGGAGAGGGGTTGTGAGCGTCAGCTCAGAACTGCTTGCGGGTCAGGCCAGGCCAGAAGCGCTCGGCGCGGCCCAGGATCGCCGCGCGGCCCAGTTCACCCGCCCAGAACGCATCGGTGCCGAACTCCTCGCGCCAGGCCCACAGCCGACGGGTGGCGAAGTGCAGGGCATGCTCATGGGTGAAGCCGATGGCGCCATGCACCTGGTGCGCGATCGAGGTGCCGCGGGTGGCGGCCTCGCCAGCGCGCACCTTGGCCACCGCGGCGCTGAACAGCGTGGCGCTGCAGTCGGCCGACTGGCTGTCGGGCGCATCGGCACAGGCCACCATCGCCGCGGTACGTGCCGCGGCTACATCGCCTGCCATCAGCGCCAGTTGCTGCTGAATCGCCTGGTTCTTGCCGATCGGTTTGCCAAACTGCACGCGGTCGCCGGCATAGGCCACCGACTGTGCCAGCGCCGATTCCAATGCGCCCACCAGCATCGCGGAACGCGCCACTGCGCCCAGCGTCCACACCGGCTGCTGCAGCGGCAGCGGATTGGCCGCCACCGCCGACAGCCGGGCGTTGTCGAGCACCAGCGTATCCGCCGGCAGGCCGGCATGGTTGACCTGCGGCTGCAGATGCACGCCATTGCTGGCGGCCAGTGGCAGCAGGCCCAACCGGCCATCGGCCAGCGACACCAGCGCCACCTGGGCATGGCGCGCCCAGGGCACGCTGTGCGCCACGCCGTTGAGCGTGGGCTCGGCGGCGCTGCCGCCGACCTGCAGCTGGTTGCCACGGCCTTGCTCGATCAAGGTCATCGGACCCTCGGGCAGGTCCAGCCCGGCCAGTGAGGCCAGCAACCCGGCAACCATGGTCTCGGCCAGCGGCAGCGGCACCTGCCAATAGCCCAGGCCCTGCAGCAGCGCATAAGCCTCGTGCCAGCGCTGGCCGAAGCCGCCGGCCGCCTCGCTGACCAGCAGCAGCGGGAAGCCACTCTCCACCACCCGGCCCCACAGCGCGGCGTCGAGTTCACCCGCCTCGGCACGCAGGCGCAGGCCCTTGTCCACGTGATCGGCAAAGAGGCGCCGCGCGCTGTCGGCAATCAGGCTGTCGTTCATGTCGGTATCGCTCAAGCTGTTCATCGCAGGTCCAAGCCTTTGGCAATGATGCCGCGCAGGATCTCGCGGGTACCGCCGCGCAGCGAAAACGAGGGCACGGCCAGGGCGCTGTAGTGCATGGCCTGCTGCAGCGGCGAGCCGGGCTCGGCGATGCCGCCAAACAAGTCGTGCGCCACATCGGGCATGGCCTGCTCCACCAGCGCGCCCTGGTCCTTGACCAGTGACGCCGCCAGCGCCGGGTTCTCGCCGCGCGCGAGCATGAGCGCCACGCCCAGCGACATCTGCCGCAAGGTGCCGTACTGCGCCACGATGCGGCCCAGCGCCACCGCGTGGCGCGGGTCGTCGGGGTCGGCCTCGTCGAGCATCTCCAGCAGCAGCTGCGAGCTGCTCAGGTAGCGCTCGGGGCCGCTGCGCTCAAAGGCCAGCTCGGCGCCCACTTGCTGCCAGCCCTGACCCTCGGTGCCGATCAGGCAGTCCTGCGGCACAAACACGTCATCGAAGGTGACTTCATTGAAGTCATGCTCGCCCAGCTGGTTGACGATGGGTCGTACCGTCAGGCCAGGATTCTTCATGTCGACCAGAAACTGCGACATGCCGCCATGCCGGCTGGCCGGCGCATCGCCATCACGCGCGCCGGTGCGCACCAGCGCGATCATGTAGTGGGCGCGGTGCGCGCCCGAGGTCCAGAGCTTGCGTCCGTTGATCACCCAGCCGTCGCCGCGGCGCTCGGCACGGCTGCGGATCGACGCCAGGTCGGAGCCTGAGTCGGGCTCGCTCATGCCGATGCAGAAGAAGGCCTCGCCGCGGGCGATCAACGGCACCAGGCGCGGCGCCAGGGTGTCGGGCGCATAGCGCATCAGCAGCGGCCCGCTCTGGCGGTCGGCCACCCAGTGCGCGCCCACTGGCGCGCCGACGGCCAGCAACTCCTCGAGCACCACATAGCGCTCGAGCGTGCTGCGCTCGTGGCCGCCGTAACGCTTGGGCCAGGTCATGCCCAGCCAGCCGCGCTCGCCCAGCTTGCGGCTGAATGCCGGATCGGCACCCGACCAGTTGCGGTTGCGCTTGTAGCGCGGGACATCGACCATGGCTTCGGCCAGGAAGGCACGCACCTCCTGCCGTAACGCTTCGCACTCGGGCGGCAGCGCGCCGGGATCGATCAACAGGGCTTGCATCGCGTCGTCTCCATCGGGGGGTGGGTCATTCTGGATTGTATTTGTTTGCTGAGCAACAAACATATGCCCTACTGTGCCACGCCTGCCCAACCATGCACCCAGCCCTGCCATTGCCTGAACCCGAACCCAACGCCAGGCCGCAACGCACCGGGCCGCTGGCCGGCGTGCGTGTGCTCGACCTCACCGCCGTGGTGCTGGGGCCGGTGGCCACGCAGATCCTGGGTGACTACGGCGCTGACGTGATCAAGCTCGAACCGCCCGAAGGCGACCTGATGCGCGCCAACGGCGTGTCGCGCACACGCGGCATGAGCTCGATCTTTCTGGCCATCAACCGCAACAAGCGCTCGTTGGCGATCGACCTCAAGCGCCCAGCAGGCCTGGCGGCCGTGCTGCGGCTGCTGCCCACGGTGGATGTGCTGGTGCACAACATGCGCAGTGCGGCCATAGAGCGCCTGGGCCTCGGCTACGCGGCCTGCGCGGCGATCAACCCAAAGCTGCTCTACTGCGTGGCCACCGGTTTCGGCGAGGACGGCCCGGATGCCGGCAAACCAGCTTTCGATGACGTGATCCAGGCGGCCTGCGGCCTGGCCGGGCTGATCGGCCACCAGAGCGGCGAGCCCGACTATGTGCCTTCGCTGATCGCCGACAAGACCACCGGCCTGGCTTTGGCTAATGCGGTACTTGCCGGCTTGTTTGAGCGTTGCCACAGCGGCCAGGGCCAGTACGTCGAGGTGCCGATGTTCGAGACCATGGTCACTTTCACGCTGGCCGAGCACCTGGGCGGCCGCAGCTTCGAGCCGGCGGCCGGCCCGGCCGGTTATACCCGGCTGCTGGCCGGCGGCCGCAAGCCGGCGCCCACCCGCGACGGCCATGTCGCGATGCTGCCTTACACCGGCGAGCATTGGCGGCGCTTCTTCGAGCGTGTCGGCCGGCCCGAGCTGAGCGAGAAATACGCCATCGACGACCGCCATGCGCGCAACGCCCGGGTGCAAGAGCTGTATGCCGACATGACGGCCATCACCCGCACGCTGGGCACTGACGAACTGCTGGCGCTGTGTGTCGAGCTCGATATCCCGGCCACCCGAATCCACCGCATCGACGAGCTCACCGAGCATCCGCATCTGCAAGCGGTAGGCCTGTTCCAGCAGCAGCAACACCCCAGCGCGGGCGCCATCGTCGCCATGCGACCAGCCACGCGCTTTGCGCGCACGCCAGCCGAATTGGCGCTGCATGCGCCGCAACTGGGCGAGCACAGCGTGCAAGTGCTGCAGGAGGCCGGCCTGTCGCCCGATGAGATCAAGCAGTTGCTGGACCAGCACATTCTTTCAACGACGGAGACAACACCATGAAACTGTTCAAGACCCTGATGCTTGCGGCCAGCCTGACGGCAGCGCTGCCCGCCCTGGCCCAGGCCCCGGCCAGCACCTTTCCCAACAAACCGATCAAGATCCTGGTGCCTTTCAACGCCGGCAGCGGCGCTGACTCGTCCTCGCGCTTCTACGGCGAGATGCTGGCCAAGCACTTTGGCCAGCAGGTGCTGGTGGAAAACAAGCCTGGCGCCAGCGGCGTGATCGCGGTGCAGGCCACGCGCCAGGCGCCGGCCGACGGCTACACCATCCTGATGGGCAGCAACTCGCCAGCGGTGGTCAATGCGCTGACCATCAAGAACCTGCCCTACGACCCGTTCAAGGACCTGCGGCCGCTGTACGGCATCGCCATCAGCCCGGTGGCTTTTGCGGTGCGCGCCGAGTCGCCCTACAAGACGGTGGCCGACCTGGTGGCTGCCGCCAAGAAAGAGAACCGCCCGCTGCAACTGGGCAATTACTCGGCCGGCTACCAGCTGGTGGCGGCCTGGCTGGGCACCGCCAGCGGCCTGCCGGTGACGCACATCCCCTACAAGGGTGGCGCGCAGATGCTCACTGATGTGGTCGGCGGCCAGTTGGAGGCAGGTGTCATCGACTTCACCGGCACCACCGAGCTGATGAAGGGCGGCCGCCTGCGGGTGCTGGCCATCACCGCCGACAAGCGTGATCCCAAGTACCCCGACATCCCGACCATGAAGGAAAGCGGTTTCCCCGAATTCGAGACCTCGGTCTGGTCGGCCTTCTTCATGCGCGCCGAGACGCCGAACGACGTGGTCGAGAAGCTCGCCGCAGCAATGCAGAAGGCGATGACCTCGGAAGCCGGCCGCGCCTACCAGGCCACCCTGCCCTCATCGGCGATGATGATGGGTCCGAAGGAACTGGGCGAATTCCAGTTGCGCGAGTACCAGCGTTTCAAGAAGGTGGCCGATCTGGCCGGCATCAAGCCCGAGTGACCCGCAGCATCGTCCCGCCCACCAAGCTGGCTACCAAATCGGCGGCCAAGTTGATCGCGCCCGTCCGCCGCAAGGCGGATGCGGCTACGGTTACAGCTACGGCTGCGACCGCGCCGCGCGCCAAGCGCCGCAGCCATGCCGAGCGGCGCGAAGAATCCGAACGCCGGCTGCTGGAGGCGGCGCTGGAGATCGTGGCCCAACGCGGCTCGGTGCGCATGACCCTGGCCGAGGTCGGCGAGACCGCCGGTTACAGCCGTGGTCTGCCGGCGCACCGCTTCGGCAGCAAGGCCGGCCTGGTGCATGCACTGGCCGGCTACATCGGTGAGCGCTTCGGCCAGCAACGCGAGCAAGGGCCCAAGCGCGCGCCAGGGCTGGACGCCATCCTGGGCAACATCCACTTCTATTTCAGCCGCAAGGGCGGCGCCTGGACGGCCACCCGCGCGCTGCTGGTGATGATGACCGAGAGCTGCATGGCGCCCTCGTCCGAACTGCGCCAGGAAGTGGCCGACTACAACCGCCAGGCACTGGCCTGGTTCGAGACGCACATCCGCGCCGGCATCGCGAACGGCGAAATCGCCGCCGACACCGATCCGGCGACCACCGCGGTGATCCTGCTCGGCGCCATGCGCGGCGTGATGCTGCAGTGGCTGGTGGACGACCGCATCAAGCTGGCTGCGGTGCGTGACAGGTTGCTGCAGATCGTCAGCCAGGTGCTGCGGCCGCAGCCGCGCGCCTGAGCGCCCGCGCTACAGGCTACAGGTAGCCTTTGATCGGCATCGGCATGTGCCGCAGGTGCAAGGACAGGCTCAGCGCCTCCAGATGGTGCTGGTTGCGGCCCAGGATGGTCTGCGCCAGTGGCAGGTAGGCGCTTTCCTCAAAGGCCGCATGGGCCCGGTACTGGCCCACCAGCCGGTCAATATCGGCGGCATCCAAGTGGCCGTCCTTGCCCTTGGCCACATGCTTCAAGCCAGACTCCAGCCGCTTCCAGGCGGCTTCCAGGCCACGATGCTCATCGGTCAGCTGTTGGGCCAGGGCTTGCACCCGCTCGGCCTCGTCGCCTTTTTGTGCACTGGCCAACACCGCGGGGAACAGCTCGCGCTCCTCGTCCAGGTGGTGCTCGAAGATCGCCTCGCGGAAGAACTCCAGCGCCTGCTCGGCGATCTCCCGCGCCCGCGCCGCCGGCGCCAGCAGCGCCGGCAACTCGGCCAGCCGATCCAGCTGCTTGAGGATGCCGCTGTGGCACTGCGAGAAGTCCTGTATCGGCGCGGTCGCCAGCGAATTGGAGGAGGTATTGCTCATGAGGCCTCGCGGATCAAGAAATCAGAGGATCTGAAACGGCCAGCGTACGCGCCACACGCGCCACGCGCGCCGCCACGGCTACGGGCCGCTGCGCCAGCATAGCCCGCGCCGGCCCGCTTGCAACATGGGCCGGTGGCTTGGCGGCGCCTACCTTGCTGCGACTTGTCGACGATCAAACTCACCTGGTCGCCAGGACGGTTCGCGGCTGAGCGAAAATGCCCGCCGATGGACACCCCCGGCAACCTGTTCGTCGTCGCCGCGCCCAGCGGCGCTGGCAAGTCCAGCCTGGTCAAGGCCTTGCTGGAACTCGATTCGCACCTCGACGTATCGCTCTCGCACACCACCCGGCAACCACGCGGCCAGGAGCAGGACGGCCGCGAATACTGGTTCATCGACCGCCCCGAATTCGAAGCCATGGTCGCGCAAGGCGACTTCTTCGAGTGGGCCGAGGTGCATGGCAACCTCTACGGCACCTCGCGCAAGGCGATCGAGCAACGGCTGGCCGCTGGTGAGGACGTGGTGCTGGAGATCGACTGGCAGGGCGCGCTGCAGATCAAGCAGATCTTTTCGCATGCGGTGCTGATCTTCATCCTGCCGCCGAGCTGGGCCGAGTTGCAGCAGCGACTCAAGCGCCGCGGCGAGGATGGCGAGGCGGTGATCGCGCAGCGCATGGTCAATGCCCGCACCGAAGTGGCGCAGGCGCAACACTTCGACTTCGTTATAATCAATGGTTTATTCGAGACGGCGCTATTCGATCTGAAGACAGTGGTGCATTCGCAGCGGCTGCGTTACGCCGCCCAGATGCGCAACAAGTCGCAGGTGTTTGCTGCACTTGACCTGATCGCCGTTCTACCCGCCCCACCCACCCCCTCCTGAAGGCAAGCCCATGGCCCGCATCACCGTCGAAGACTGCCTGACCCACATCCCCAACCGCTTCCAGTTGGTGCTGGCCGCGACCTACCGCGCCCGCATGCTGAGCCAGGGCCATGCGCCCAAGATCGAGAGCAAGAACAAGCCTGGCGTGACCGCGCTGCGCGAAATCGCCGCCGGCGAAGTGGGCCTGGAGATGCTGCGCCGCGTGCCGCTCTGAGCCCTGCTAACGCATCATCACCAGGGCGTCTCAGGGCGCCCTTTTGCATGGTGGCGATGGCAAACGGCAAAGCAAGCTAAATTCGGGCATGGGCATTCGATCTTTTGCCGCTGAACTGCTGTTGCCTGGCGTGCTGCAGGCGCGCTCGCGCCAGACCGCATCTGCGGGTAGCGCAGCCGACGAAGTCAGCACTTTCGCCGCGCTGCAGGACAAGCTGGGCTACCTCAGCAAGGCCGAGGTCAAGCTGATCCGAGAGGCCTACAAGTTTGCCGACGAGGCCCACCTCGGCCAGTACCGCGCCAGCGGCGAGCCCTACATCACCCACCCGCTGGCAGTGGCCGGCTTGGTGGCCGACTGGCGGCTCGACGCGCAGGCGCTGATGGCCGCCTTGATGCACGACGCGATGGAAGACTGCGGCATCACCAAGGTGGAGCTGATTGAGCGTTTTGGTGCCCCCACCGCTGAATTGGTGGACGGGCTGACCAAGCTGGACAAGCTGCAGTTCCTCACCCGCGAAGAGGGCCAGGCCGAGTCCTTCCGCAAGATGCTGCTGGCGATGGCCCGCGACGTGCGGGTGATCCTGATCAAGCTGGCTGATCGATTGCACAACATGCGCACGATGACCGCGATGCCGGCCAACAAGCGCGGCCGCATTGCCCGCGAGACGCTGGACATCTACGCGCCCATTGCGCACCGGCTGGGCTTGAACATGATCTACCGCGAGCTGCAGGAACTCAGCTTCGCCCACCTCTACCCCTGGCGCCATGCGGCGCTGGCCAAGGCGCTGCAGCGCGCCCGCGGCTACCGACGCGACATCGTCGACCGCGTCCGCACCGAGGTCGAGAAGGCCTTTTCCGGCGCCAAGATCAAGGTGCAGGTGACTGGCCGCGAGAAGACCGTCTACAGCATCTACCGCAAGATGCGCGAGAAACACGACGGCTTTGCCCAGGTCAACGACCTGTTCGGCTTCCGCATCGTGGTGCCGCAGTTGATGGAATGCTATGTCTCGCTGGGCATCCTGCACCAGCTCTACAAGCCGGTGCCGGGTCGCTTCAAGGACTACATCGCGATCCCCAAGGCCAACGGCTACCAGAGCCTGCACACCACGCTGGTCAGCCCGCTGGGCACGGCGGTGGAGTTCCAGATCCGCACCGAGCCCATGCATGCAGTGGCCGAGACCGGCATCGCCGCGCACTGGCTGTACAAGCGCGAGTCCAAGGGCGGCGTCAAAGCCGTCGAGGCCCAGCGCCTGGGCTCGATCTGGCTGAAGTCGCTGCTCGACATCCAGGACGAGACCCGCGACGCCGCCGAATTTCTCGAACATGTGAAGATCGATCTGGTGCCCGAGGCGGTGTATGTGTTCACACCGATGAGCAAGATCCTGGCGCTGCCGCGTGGCGCCACACCGGTGGACTTTGCCTACGCCATCCACTCCGACGTGGGCGACCACTGTGTGGCGGCCAAGCTCAACGGCGAGCCGGTGACGCTGCGCACTGAGCTCAAGAGCGGCGATGTGGTGGAGATCGTCACCGCTCCCGGCGCGCGGCCCAACCCGGGCTGGCTGAACTTTGTGCGCACCGGACGGGCACGCTCGAAGATCCGCCACTTCCTCAAGACCATGGAGCATGAGGAGTCACGCGGCCTGGGCGAGAAGCTGCTGGCCCAGGCGCTGCGCGCCGAAGGCCTGCTGCTGCCGTCGGCCGAGCTCGACGATGCGCCGGCGCAGGCGCTGTGGCAGCAGCTGATGCGCTGGAGCGGCAACCGCAGCCGCGCCGAGCTGCTGGTCGACATTGGTCTGGGCCGCAAGATCGCCACCATCGTGGCAAAGCGCCTGGCGCAGCTGATGGCCGAGCGCGGCGCGCGGCCCGATGCGGTGACGTTGACGCTCAACAAGTTCGGCGTCAGCGAGGACACGGTGACGCCGCTGCCCGGCGTGGTGATTGACGGCAGCGAGGGCGCCTCGGTAGTGCTGGCCAGTTGCTGCCGGCCGATTCCCGGTGACGACATCCGCGCCTACCTGGGCCGCGGCGAAGGCCTGCTGGTGCACACCGCCGAATGCAGCACCGGCCGCAGGCTGGCCGAGCGCGACCCCGAGCGCTGGATCGCCGTTGAATGGGCCGAGCAGCCGATCCGCAATTTTGAGACCAGCGTCAAGCTGCTGGTGAAGAACGGCAAGGGCGTGCTGGCCAAGATCGCCGCGGCCATCAGCGCCGCCGAGGCCGACATCAGTCACATCCAGATGGACAAGGAGCAGCACGACGACGCCGCCGAACTGAGCCTGCTGCTGGCCGTGCGCGACCGCCTGCACCTGGCCGATGTGCTGCGGGCGCTCAAGCGCGCGCCGCCGGTGTTGCGGGTGGCGCGCATCAAACCTTAGACCACCCCCGAAGCGCATTCGGCGCGCCTTGCAGGCCGCGCTGGGCCAGAGGACCAGCCCTTCGGCTGGCACAAACGGCATACCGTTTATGTCCGGCCTCAGCCCCACAAGGGGGCGACGCCAGCAGACCGGCAAAGCCGGTTCTGCGGCGTGCACTTGGCAAAGTAGGCCATCTGTGCGGGCGTGATCGGCATTGCCCTCAGGCGGTGGGTGTTGGGTAGCGCACCTTGATCACCTCCAGCACTTCCACACCGCCGGGCGTCTGCAGCTTGACCTCGTCGCCTTCGCGGGCCTTGAGCAGCGCGCGGGCGATCGGCGAAATCCAGCTCACCTCGCCAGCCAGGCTGTCGGCCTCGTCGATGCCCTTGATGGTGATGCTGCGTTGCTCGCCACGACCGTTGGCATAGGTGACCGTGGCGCCGAAGAAGATCTGGACGCTGCCGTGGTGGGCCGAGGGGTCGGCCACCTCGGCGATGTCGAGCCGACGTGTCAGGAAGCGGATGCGGCGGTCGATCTCGCGCAGCCGCTTCTTGCCGTAGAGGTAGTCGCCGTTCTCCGAGCGGTCGCCGTTCTTGGCCGCCCAGGACACGATTTCCACCACCTTCGGCCGCTCGTCGTCGATCAGCGACACCAATTCGTCGCGCAGGCGCTGGTAACCGCCGGGGGTGAGGTAGTTCTTGCCGCCCGGCGGCAGCGGCGGCAGGCCGGCGCCGCTGTCATCGCCATCGTCGTCGTCGGCGTCGGTTTCGCGGGTGAAGGCTTTGCTCATGGTCAGCCAGCCAGTTTAACCAGCCGGCTCGGCCATGGCTACCCGCGCGGCGGCGCGCCAGGCGCCGGGCGCACTGCCCGTCCACTTGCGAAACGCGCGGTAGAAAGTGCTGGCATCGTTGAAACCCAGCCGCGCGGCAACATCGCCCACGCTGAGCTCACCTTCGGCCAACAATTGCAGCGCCAGATCGCGGCGCACCTCGTCCTTGAGCTGGCCCCAGCGGCTGCCTTCGTCGTCCAGCCGGCGCCGCAGCGTCGCCGCCGACAGCTCCAGCGCCGCGGCCAGCGCGGTCAGCGTAGGCGCGGCATCGCCGCGGTCGATCGCCGCACGGCACAGCCGGCGCACGCGGTCGGCCAGGCCGTGGCCCATCACCTGCTTGAGGAACACCGACTGCGGCGCATCGCGCAGAAAGGCCTTCAGACTGGCGGCGCTCACGCTTAGCGGCGTGGCCAGCACCCGGGCATCGAACTGCACCGCAGTGGCCGGCGCGTCAAAATGCAGCAGCGGCGCGAACATGCGGCGGTATTCCTCGGCATGGGCCGGCATCGCATGGCCCCAGTCCAGCCGGGTCAGGGGCACACGCCGGCCCGCCAGCCAGCACAGCAGGCCGTGCAGCATCACCAGCAGCGTCTCATCGGCAAAGCGCCGGGCGTCACCAGGCTCGGCGTCGTCAGGCCGGGCGGCGATGCGGTTGTCGATCTGCAAGGTGGCGTTGCCGCCGGCCACACGCAACTGGGCGGTGATGTCGTCGAAGCACAGGCCGAAGCCCCGCAGCGCCAGTTGCAGCGCCGCGCCCACCGTGGCCTGGCCCGCCAGCGCATGGCACAGCATGGCAAATGTGCCCACCTTCATGCGGCGGCTGTCGAGGTCGAAGAACTCGTCGTCCAACGTCCGTGCCACGGCCATCCACAGGGCGGCGAAGGCCGCCGCCGGCACCCGCGCGGCCGGCTGTGCCAGCAGCACGCAGTCGATATGAACCTCGGCCAGCACGGCCGTGCGCTGGCGCTCGTCCAAGGCCCCCAGCGCGCTGCGCACAAAGGCGATCGAGACACTGTGCTCCGGCGGCGCTGCGGCGGCTGTCATGGCGGCATTCTGGCAAATCCGTTCAAGCTTCCGCGCGAATGCGCCATCGCGCGCGGCGGCGCTCGGCCGTAGACTGGCCGCTTGTCGGCGCCATGCCCAGAATGGGGTGCGCCTCAACGATGGAGACAAGCCCCATGACCGATCTGTCCGCCGAATTCAAGGCGCTGGCCAACTACCGCCCCCAGAACAAGGTGCGCTTCGTCACCGCCGCCAGCCTGTTTGATGGCCACGACGCGGCCATCAACATCATGCGCCGCATCCTGCAGGGCATGGGCGCAGAAGTGATCCACCTGGGCCACAACCGCTCGGTCGACGAGGTGGTCACCGCCGCGTTGCAGGAGGATGTGCAAGGCATCGCGGTCAGCAGCTACCAGGGCGGGCACAACGAGTACTTCGGCTACATGGTGGAACTGCTGAAGTCGCGGGGCGGCGAGCACATCCAGGTCTTCGGCGGCGGCGGCGGCGTCATCGTGCCGTCCGAGATCACCGCGCTGGCCGAGCGCGGCGTACGCATCTTCAGCCCCGAAGACGGCCAGCGCATGGGCCTGGCCGGCATGATCGGCGAGATGGTGATGCGCGCCGACCGCGACCTGAGCGGCTACGCGCCCAAGTCCTTGGCGGCGATCCAGGGTCATGCCGAATCAAACTGGCGCGCGCTGGCGCAACTGATCACCGCGCTGGAAAACGGCCAGGCAGACGCCGGCCTGGTGGCCCAGGTGCAGGCCGCCGCGCAGGCCAGCAAGGCACCGATGCTGGGCATCACCGGCACCGGCGGGGCCGGCAAGAGCAGCCTGACTGACGAGCTGATACGCCGCATCCGCCTGGACCAGGACGACACGCTGCGCATTGCCGTCATCAGCATCGACCCCAGCCGACGCAAGAGCGGCGGCGCGCTGCTGGGTGATCGCATCCGCATGAACGCGATTGCGCCATGGCGCAGGCCGTCGGTCGACGCCGACGAAGATTCGGGCCAACGGGTGTTCATGCGCAGCCTGGCCACCCGCGACACCGACAGCGAGGTTTCGGCCGCACTGCCCGACGTGCTGGCCGCCTGCCGGGCCGCCGGCTTCGACCTGATCATCGTCGAGACCTCGGGCATCGGCCAGGGCGACGCGGCCATCGTGCCGCTGGTGGATGTGCCGATGTATGTGATGACGCCCGAGTTCGGCGCCGCCAGCCAGCTCGAGAAAATCGACATGCTCGACTTCGCCGAATTTGTGGCCATCAACAAGTTCGACCGCAAGGGCGCGGCCGATGCCTTGCGCGACGTGGCCAAGCAGGTGCAGCGCAACCGCGAGGCCTTCACCGTGATGCCTGACCAGATGCCGGTGTTCGGCACCATGGCCAGCCGCTTCAACGACGACGGCGTGACCGCGCTGTACCAGGCCATCAAGGGCCGGCTGGCCGAACTGGGCCTGAAGCTCAGCGACGGCCGCCTGCCGCGGGTCGACACCCGGCACAGCACCCACCAGACGCCGGTAGTGCCGGCGGCGCGCACGCGCTACCTGGCCGAGATCACCGACACGGTGCGCGGCTACAAGGCCCGCGCCCGCACCCAGGCCACCGTGGCCCGTGAACTGCAGCAACTGCGCGAGACCGCGCGCATGCTTGACGAGGACGCCGCCGCGCAGAACTCGACAAGCTCGGGCGCCAAGAACACCGTGTTACGCCTGGCCGAGCAGCGCGCCGCCGGCCAGGACGGCGGCGCCGCGAAGCTGCTGGCGCAATGGCCCGAGATGCAAAAGGCCTATGCCGGCGACGAGTACGTGGTGAAGATCCGCGACAAGGAGATCCGTACCGCGCTGGTGCACACCACACTGTCGGGCAGCAAGATCCGCAAGGTGGCGTTGCCGCAGTACGACTGCCATGGCGAGTTGCTGAAGTGGCTGATGCTGGACAACGTGCCGGGCAGCTTTCCGTACACCGCCGGCACCTTCGCCTTTAAGCGCGAGGGCGAGGATCCGACCCGCATGTTTGCCGGCGAAGGCGATGCCTTTCGCACCAACCGGCGCTTCAAGCTGGTCAGCGAGGGCATGCCGGCCAAGCGGCTGTCGACCGCCTTCGACTCGGTCACGCTCTACGGCAACGACCCCGACCGCCGCCCCGACATCTACGGCAAGGTGGGCAATTCGGGCGTGAGTATCGCCACGCTCGACGACCTCAAGGTGTTGTATTCGGGCTTTGATCTGTGCCACCCGGCCACCAGTGTGAGCATGACGATCAACGGCCCAGCGCCGACGATCCTGGCGATGTTCATGAACACCGCGATCGACCAGCAGATCGACAAATTCAGCGCCGACAACGGCCGCGCGCCGACCGAGACCGAGACCGCCAAGATCCGCGAATGGGCGCAGGCCAATGTGCGCGGCACGGTGCAGGCCGACATCCTGAAAGAAGACCAGGGCCAGAACACCTGCATCTTCTCGACCGAGTTCTCGCTCAAGGTGATGGGCGACATCGCGCAATACTTTGTGCACCACAACGTGCGCAACTTCTACTCGGTGAGCATCAGCGGTTACCACATTGCCGAGGCCGGCGCCAACCCGATCAGCCAGCTGGCTTTCACGCTGAGCAATGGCTTCACTTTTGTTGAAGCCTATCTGGCGCGGGGCATGCACATCGACGACTTTGCGCCCAACCTGAGCTTCTTCTTCAGCAACGGCATGGATCCGGAATACACCGTGCTCGGTCGAGTTGCTAGACGGATTTGGGCGGTGGCGATGAAGCACAAGTACGGCGCCAACGAGCGCAGCCAGAAGCTCAAATACCACGTGCAGACCAGCGGCCGTTCACTGCATGCGCAAGAGATCCAGTTCAACGACATCCGCACCACGCTGCAGGCGCTGATCGCGATCTACGACAACTGCAACTCGCTGCACACCAATGCCTTCGACGAAGCCATCACCACGCCCACCGAGGACAGCGTGCGCCGCGCGATGGCGATCCAGCTGATCATCAACCGCGAATGGGGCCTGGCCAAGAACGAGAACCCCAACCAGGGCGCCTTCATCATCGAGCAGCTGACCGAACTGGTGGAAGAGGCGGTGCTGGCCGAGTTCGAGAAGATCGCCGACCGTGGCGGCGTGCTGGGCGCGATGGAAACCGGCTACCAGCGCAGCAAGATCCAGGAAGAGTCGATGCACTACGAGATGCAGAAGCACACCGGCGAGTACCCCATCATTGGCGTCAACACCTTCCGCAACCCGCATGAAGACGCGGCGGCGCAAACCATCGAACTGGCGCGCTCGACCTCCGAAGAGAAGGAATCCCAGCTGGCCCGGCTGGCCGACTTCCATGCCCATCATGCCGGCGAATCTCCAGCCATGCTCAAGCGCCTGCAACAGGCGGTGATCGCCAACCAGAACGTGTTCGAAGTGCTGATGGACGCAGTGCGCTGCTGCAGCCTGGGCCAGATCACGAACGCGCTGTTCGAGGTGGGCGGGCAGTACCGGCGCAGCATGTGAGCCGGCGCGGGCCGGCCGGGCCTTGATCCGGCCCGGCCCTCTCCCCGGCGCCTCTTCAGCGCTTTGGCGCCACCAGCGCAAACATCACGCCCTGCGGATCGCTGCACTGGGCGACCCACTCGTCACCCGGCACCGCCATCGGGCCGTTGAGCAACTGGCCGCCACCGGCTTTGACCCGGTCCACCGCGGCGTCCAGCGCCTCGACCCGGAAATAGTACAGCCAGGCCGGGCGCGGCATCTGCGCCGGTTTGGTCATCATGCCGCCGATAGCTTCGCCGCCGGCGGCAAACAACTGGTAGGCGCCGCCCGGCCCCATGTCCATCGCCTGGTCTTTGGTCCAGCCGAACAGGCCGCTGTAGAAGTCCCAGGCGCTGTCCAGGTCGCCCGCTGACAACTCGTGCCAACCGATCGTGCCCGGCGTGCCCGCCTCGGGCTGCGACGGCTCCTCCTGGTTGCCGCGGAACAAGCAGAAAACCGCGCCATGCGGGTCGGCCACGGTTGCAAAGCGGCCGACACCCGGGATGTCTTGCGCCGGGTGGCAGATCGCTCCGCCGGCGGTGGTCAGCTTCACGACCATAGCATCCACATCGGCCACCGCCACATAACCCGTCCAGGCCGGCGTTGCGCCGGCATCGCAGGCTTCTTTGGACAGCGTCATCACGCCGGCCACCGGCTGCTCGCCGGCCTGCATCAACGTATAGCGCATGCCGGTCATGCCGGCATCGGCCGGTTTCCAGCCGACCACATCGCCATAGAAAGCCGCGGCGGCGACGTCATCGGTGGTCATCAACTCGTACCAGACAAAGGGGCTGGGGGTCATTGCAAGCTCCTGTAGATCGGCATGGGCGCCGGGCTGTCGCGGCCATGGACGATAGGCTCGGCCGCTGCTGCTGGCAAGGCCCAGCGCCCAAGCTGGCACACTGGCACACTGGCACACTGCCTGCAGGCAGCGCGAGCTGCCCCGCCCAAGCAACCCGGAGATGACGATGAGCCCCGAATCCGTGATGGCCGCCTGGCAACATGTGGTGACCAGCCGTGACCCCGCCGCCCTGAAGGCCTTGCTGGCCGACGAGGTGGTGTTCCACTCGCCGGTGGTGCATACACCGCAACGCGGCAAGGCCATCACCTTCCAGTACCTGATGGGCGCGATGCAGGTGCTCAACAGCAAGCACTTCCGCTACGAGCGCCAGATCCTCGGTCCGCAGGATGCAGTGCTGGAGTTCAGCACCGAGATTGACGGCATCCTGGTCAACGGCGTCGATCTGATCCGCTGGAACGATGCCGGCCAGATCATCGACTTCAAGGTCATGTTGCGGCCGCTCAAAGCGGTGAACCTGGTGCACCAGCAGATGGGCGCGATGCTGGATCGGCTGAAGTCGGCGCAGCAAGGTCAACAGCAGCAGTGAGGCTGGGCGCCCGCCTGCGCCCCGGCCGCGCCAGACTGCTGCGGTGGCTGCTGGTCGTCACGGCCTTGCTCACCCTGCCTGCCCTGCCCGCGCCGGCCGCCTCGGCCGAGGGCTGAACGCTGCCGTGGGAAGTGCAGCCGCAATTCGACACCACGCCACGCCAGCTACCCTGGCTGCTGCTGATGCTGCCCATGCCCCGCACGCTGAGCGGCCTGGACCTGACCGCCGGCAGTGCCTGGCACCAAGGTCTGGCACTGCAGGCGGACACTGCGCTGAGCCTGCCCGGCGCCAGCTTCGACGCCTTGATCACCAGCGCCTTGTTGCGGGCCCGTGCGGCCGAACGTTTTGGCCCGCTGGCATATGCCGGGCGGGGTGACGAGGCGCTGCGAGTCTGGTTCAGCGGGGGTTGGACCGATTACCTGACCCACCGCAGCCTGCTGCGCTCCGGCCAGTCTGCTGGGGCCTTGCTTCATCGGTGAACGTGCCCGTGTGCCGAACTGGCGGCGGGGCTTCGACGCCGCCTCGCTGGGCAGCCGGCTGGTGACCGGTGTGCGCCCGACGGCCCCGCCGCGGCTGCGGGGCTGCACGACGTCATGCGGCTGATCAGCCACAGCCTGGTGCCCGGCGACCCCAGCCAGCCAGTCATCCAGCAGGTGCTGGATGCCACGAGTACCAAGACCACGAAGAGCAAGACGCCAACGAGACCCAAGCAGCCCAGCAAAGCCACCCAGCCGGCCAAGGCTGCCAACACCACCCGGCAGCGCTGACCCGGCCGGGCACGCGGGCACCGACAATCAGCCGCATGCCTGAGCTACCCGCCACCACCGCCCCGGCCGATGCGCCGGAACCCGAGAAGTTCATCAGCCGATTGCGGCAAAGCCTGGCCGAGGGCAGCTTTATGCGCCTGGTGCTGGGCCGGCCGCAAGGCGCCGAGCCCTCGCTGCAAAAGCTGCTGGCGCGGCGCATCGTGCTGCGCGGCGCCGAGCACTTGTCGCTGGTGTGGCGGCACCAGACCAAGGACATCACCAAGAACCTGCCGCTGGACGAAGCGGTGGACCTGCTGGCCGGCTTGCTGCCGGGCGGCTTCCAGCATGGCCACCTGGTCACCCGCAGCCACGACATCCAGTTGGCGCAGGGCAAGAAGGGCCGCTGGACGCTGCGCATCGGCCGCCTGGCCGAACCGGTGGCGGCCCTCGATGACGAGGCCGGCCGGCCACTGGCCGAGGCATTGGCCCATGACCGTGTGCGCCAGCGTGCACTGGCACTGAACACGCCCTTCCTGGCCGAACTGGGCGTCACCGACGCCCAGCAGCGCCTGGTGCCGGCGATGGCACGCAAATGGCGGCAGATCAACAAGTTTGTCGAGATCCTGGGCCATGCCATCAGCCAGTCGCCACTGGCCGGCCGCGATCCGGCGTTGCCGGTGCGGGTGCTGGACTTCGGCGCCGGCAAGGGCTACCTGACCTTTGCGGTGCACCACCATCTGCAGGCCAGCGGCCGGCTGCCCGAGGTCACCGGCGTCGAGCAGCGCGAGGAGCTGACCACGCTGTGCAACACAGCCATCAACCGCCTGGGGCTGACCGGTCTGCGTTTCGAGTGCGGCGACGTGCGCAGCCATGCCGCCGCCGCCAGCGACATCATGATCGCGCTGCATGCCTGCGATATCGCCACCGACGTGGCGATGCACCGCGGCATCCTCAGCGGCGCAGCCATCATCCTGTGCTCACCCTGCTGCCATCAGCAGTTGCGGCCGCAGATGCACAGCCCGGCGCTGCTGCAGCCGATGCTGCGCCACGGCATCCACATGGCCGAGCAGGCCGAGATGCTGACCGACACCCTGCGCGCGCTGCTGCTGCAGTCGGCCGGCTACGAGGCCCAGGTGTTCGAGTTCATCTCGCCCGAACACACCAGCAAGAACAAGATGGTGCTGGCGGTGCGGCGTGCAGCGCCGCTGCCGGAAACCCAACGGCTGGCGCTGCTGGCGCAGGTGGCCGCGTTGAAAGACTTCTACGGCGTGCGCGAGCAGATGCTGGAGAGCCTGCTGGCAGCAGACGACTCAGCAGCGGCGCCCGACGGCGCCGCGCTGGGTCAGGGCCGGATGTAGGCGTAGCCCTGCTTTTGACGCTCCATCAACTCAACCACCCCAGCCGGCACATAGCCGATGCCGCCGAGCATGTCGGCCTTGGTCAGTTTCTGGCCATGCATGGTGTTCTCGCAAGCCACCAACGCAACACCGGTGGACATCGCTTCGCCAATGCGGCTGCCTACCCCTGAATCCATCTTCAGCATGCCGATGCCGGGCCCGTAGGCAACGATCTCGACCGCTACCTTGTCGGCGCCCAGATCCTTCTGCACGTTGCGTGCATTGTTCAACGCCAGGCTCCATTTCGCCGGCTCGGCGTCGCTGACCTGGAACACCACCTTGTGCAGCCGGTCGGCCAGTGCGGTCTGGGCCGCACTGGGGCAACCGCTATGTCCAGTTTGCCGTGCCCCGGGGCATCATGGTCTGCCGTCCCCGTCGCCGCACCATGTTCCCCCTGACCGAAGCGACCCGAAGCACCCAACACCGCGCATTGATGCAGGCCGCTGCCCGCGCCGGCTTGGCCTTGAGCGGCCGCAGCCGCGAGATCGAGGCCCAGCGCTGGCTGCCGCAAGACATCGCCGACAGCCTGGCCGAGGCCGGCCTCTACCGCCTGCTGACACCGCGTGAACTGGGTGGCCACGAGGCGCCGCCAGCCAGCTTCTACCTGGTGATCGAGCAACTGGCGCGGGCCGACGCTGCCGCGGCTTGGTGCTGTTTCATCAGTTGCACCGCCAGCGTGCTGGCGGCCTACCTGCCGGCCGATGCCGCCGTTGAGTTGTTCAGCGCGCCTCAACTCAAGGCTGCCGGCGTGTTCGCGCCGCGTGGGCGTGCGCTGCCGCTCGAGCGCAACGGCGTCGCCGGCCTGCGGGTCAGCGGCCGCTGGGCCTGGGGATCGGGCGTGCGCAACGCCGACCTGGTCACCGCCGGCTGCCTGCTGATCGGCGACGACGGCAAGCCGGTGCTGGGCGCCGAAGGCGCGCCGCGGGTGCTCAGCGTGGTGTTGCAGCGCGCCCAGGTGCACCCGCTCGACAACTGGGACGCCTTCGGCCTGTGCGGCACCGGCAGCGGCGAATTCGAAGTCCGCGAGGCCTTTGTGCCGCTGGCGCACAGTGCCTCGCTGTTCGACGGGCCGCGGCTGCAGACGCCGCTGTACCGCTTTCCGGTGTTCGGGCTGCTGGCGGTGGCGATCGCCGCGGTGGCCACAGGCATCGCCCGTGAAGCGCTGGACCATTTCATCGAACAAGCCAGCGCGAGCGTGCCGCAGGCCAGCAGCAAGCCCTTGTCCTCACGCCCCACGGTGCAGGCGGCAGTGGCCCAGGCCGAGGCGCAGCTGCAATCGGCGCGTTGCTACCTGCTGGCCAGCGTGGACGCCGCCTGGCTGGCCGCCCAGCACGACGCCGAGCCGGCCGGCCCCTTGCCGCTGGATGCCCGGCGCGACCTGCGGCTGGCCGCCACCCATGCGGTGCAGACCGCGGCCGCTGTGGTGACCCGGCTCTACACCCTGGCCGGCGGCGGCGCGGTGTTTGCCGCATCACCGCTGCAACGGGCGCTGCGCAATGTGCAAGTGGCCACCCAGCACATGATGGTCAACGAGAGCACCTACGAGCTCAGCGGCCGCTTGCTGCTGGGCGTGCCCAGCCAGACGCAGATGTTGTGAGCCGCTTGCGGCTGGGGCGCTGCCCCGCCTTCGCGATTAGGTTAGACCTATCAAGCGCATAGCATCAATGCATTCAGAACATGGATAAGCGGGTTTACACTGAGGCTGACGCGATAACTATCGCATAACACCAACCCATAGGAGTTCTGAATGTCTCTCATCAACACCACCGTCAAGCCCTTCAAGGCCCAGGCTTTCAAGGCCGGCAAGTTCATCGAAGTGACCGAGCAGTCGCTGAAGGGCAAGTGGGCCGTGTTCATGTTCTACCCGGCTGACTTCACTTTTGTCTGCCCGACTGAACTGGAAGACCTGGCCAGCCACTACGACACGCTGAAGGACATGGGCGTCGAGGTCTACGGCATCTCGACCGACAGCCATTTCGCCCACAAGGCCTGGCATGACACCTCGGACGCGATCAAGAAAGTGCAGTACGCGCTGATCGGCGACCCCACCGGCACCCTCAGCCGTAACTTCGACGTGATGGTCGAGGAAGCCGGCATGGCGCTGCGCGGCACCTTCCTGATCAACCCGGAAGGCCAGATCAAGACCATGGAGATCCATGACGACGGCATCGGCCGTGACGCCGGCGAACTGCTGCGCAAGATCAAGGCCGCGCAGTACGTGGCCAAGAACCCCGGCCAGGTCTGCCCGGCCAAGTGGCAAGAAGGCGCCGCCACGCTGACGCCCTCGCTGGATCTGGTCGGCAAGATCTAAGGCGAGACGACTGCGCCGGGCAGGTTCTCTGCGCCGGCCAGTCGGCCAACAGGCCCTCTGCGGCCAACCGCACTTCTCAGACAGGACACGCGGTCCTGTCGTCAGCCGCTGCTGCGCGCCCGCAGCGGCGGCTGACGACCGGGCCGCCCACTGCAACACCGCCCACACTTCACAAGGAAATACCCATGCTCGACGCCAATCTCAGCCAACAACTCAAGACCTACCTCGAGCGCGTCACGCTGCCGGTCGAACTGGTGGCCACGCTCGACGAGCGGCCCGCATCGCAGCAGATGCGTAAGCTGCTGCAGCAGGTTGCCGAGCTCAGCCCGCTGATCAGCCTGCAACTCGATGGCCAGGCCACGCGTCGGCCGTCGTTCCAGATCCGCCGTGCCGGCACTGACATGGGCATCCACTTCGCCGCCGTGCCGCTGGGCCATGAGTTCAGCTCGCTGGTGCTGGCCCTGCTGCAGGCCGGTGGGCATCCGCCCAAGCTTGAGGCTGAGCAGATCGAGCAGATCCGCAGCCTGGCCGGTGACTTCCAGTTCGAGACCTACATGTCCTTGAGCTGCCACAACTGCCCCGACGTGGTGCAGGCGCTCAACCTGCTGGCGGTCATCAGCCCGCGCATCCGCCATGTGGCGATCGACGGCGCCTTGTTCCCCGCCGAGGTGGATGCCCGCCAGGTGATGGCCGTGCCCAGCCTCTACCTCAACGGCGAGTTCTTCGGCTCGGGCCGCATGGAGATCAGCGAGATCCTGGCCAAGATCGACAGCGGTGCCGCGGCACGCGATGCCGCCCGCCTGGCGACCAAGCAGGTCTTCGACATGCTGATCATCGGCGGCGGCCCGGCCGGCGCGGCAGCCGCGGTGTACGCCGCACGCAAAGGCATACGCACCGGCGTGGTGGCCGAGCGCTTTGGCGGCCAGACGCTGGACACGCTGGGCATCGAAAACTTCATCTCGGTGCAACAGACCCAGGGTCCGCGCTTTGCCGCCGACATGGAAGCCCATGTGCGGGCCTATGGCGTCGACATCATGAACGGCCAACGCGTGGCCGCCCTGCTGCCGGCCAGCGAGCCCGGCGCCGAACTCACGGTGCAGTTGAGTAACGGTGCCGAATTGAAGAGCCGCAGCATCGTGCTGGCCACCGGCGCGCGCTGGCGTAATGTCAACGTGCCCGGCGAGGCCGAATACAAGAACAAGGGCGTGGCCTATTGCCCGCACTGTGACGGGCCGCTCTACAAGGGCAAGCGGGTGGCAGTGATCGGTGGCGGCAATTCAGGTGTCGAAGCGGCGATCGACCTCGCCGGCGTGGTCGCCCATGTCACGCTGATCGAATTTGCCGAGCAGCTCAAGGCCGACGCGGTGCTGGTCAACAAGCTCAAGAGCCTGCCCAATGTGGTGATCCACACCCACGCGCAGACGCTGGAGATCGCCGGCGACGGCCAGAAAGTGACCGGCCTGCGCTTCAAGCATCGCAGCAGCGGCGAGGAGCAGCGGGTCGAACTGGCCGGCGTCTTCGTGCAGATCGGCCTGGTGCCCAACACCGACTTCCTGAAGGGCGTGGTCGAGCTGTCGAAATACGGCGAGATCATTGTCGACGGCCACAACGCCACCAGCCTGGCCGGCGTGTTTGCGGCGGGCGACGTGACCACCGTGCCCTACAAGCAGATCATCGTGGCCAGTGGCGAGGGCTCGAAGGCCGCGTTGGCCGCCTTCGACCACCTGATCCGCCAGCCGGTGCTGCAGGCCGCTTGAGCCTGCGCCGGTGGCGCGGCTGCTGCACGCGGCTGCGCGCTGGTCTCAACCCCAGCGCGTGTGCTGGTCGACCCGCAGCGGGCCGGTCTCGTCCAACCCGCCGTACTCCGACGAAGGCGCCGTCAGGGTGTTCTCCAGCAACTGGCCCCAGGCGGTGCCCGACCCCTGGCTGGCCTGCTCGGACTCGCGCTGCTGCACCAGATCACCCATGGGCCGCCGCGCAGCAGGCGCCTGGCGATCCAGCGCGCGCGGCGAGATGCTGCCCAGGTGCAAGGCGATGCGCCGGCAGGTGGCCTTGAAGATCTGCGAGACCCGCGACACGCTGACGCGCATGTCGCTGGCCAGTTCGGTTGGCGTCAGACCGATGCCCAGGTAGGCATCGATGACCTTTTGCTCACGCTCTGGCAGCGCCGCCACGAAGCGCTCGAGCCGACGCATCACGATGGCGGTGTCCACCCGTGCTTCAACTTCATCATGTGGTGTGGCGGGCTGCAGTTGCGCCCGGCGTTCGTAGCTCTCGTTGTCTTCTGACAGGCTTTGCGCCTGCGCCAATTGGGCCGCGTTGTCGAGCTGTGAGATCTCGTCCAGCGGCATGCCGGTGAGCACATGCAGCTGCTGCATGGAGGGGTCGGCGCCATTCAGCGCCTTCCAGCGTTCACGGGCGATCTGTATGACCTTGATCTTGCGCCGCTGGGCGCGGCCCAGGTGGTCCATCTGGCGCAACTCGTCGATCATCGCGCCCTTGACGCGCAGCCGGGCGTAACGAACAAACGCCTCCTTGGACTCTTCGCTGTCGGGATCACCCGGCCACTTGAAGTTCATTGCCGATTGCGCCACCGCGATCAGCCCCACCTGGATCAGGTCGGCCTTTTCCACGTTCGAAGGCAGCCGGCGCATCATCGCCCCAGCCTGCTTGCGCACCCAGGACTCGTTCCTCGCGATCAGCGCCGAGCTGACTCCCTGCATCGAGATCATGTGGCTCATTCTGGCCGAGCTATGGCGTGCCCAGGCCGGGTCTAGTGGTTGTCCGCAAAACACGGCGCCAGAGGCTTGAGCATAAGCGGTGCGCGGCGAGATGTGGCCCCCTCCAACGGCGCGCCAACCAGCAACGGTTGAACAAGCCAGGGCGCGCTTGGGGCGGCCCGGCGGCGCCACTCAGGTCACGGCGGCCAGACCTTGCTCGGCCGGTGCCCTGGCCTCGCGGCGCAGGTCCCATTGCTTGACCAGCGCATAAATCGCGGGGATCACCGCCAGCGTCAACACCGTCGACGAGATCATGCCGCCGACCATGGGCGCGGCGATGCGGCTCATCACTTCCGAGCCGGTGCCGCTGCCCCACATGATCGGCAGAAGGCCGGCCATGATGGCCACCACCGTCATCATCTTCGGCCGCACGCGCTCGACGGCGCCTTCCATGACCGCCGCGTACAGGTCGGACGCACCGGGCAGGCGGCCCTCGTGGCGGCAACGCTCCTTCACCTCTTCCCAGGCATGGTCCAGGTAGATCAGCATCACGACCCCGGTCTCGGCCGCGACGCCGGCCAGCGCGATGAAGCCGACCGCCACCGCCACCGACAGGTTGTAGTTCAGCCACCACATCAGCCACACGCCCCCGACGAGCGCGAACGGCACCGAGAGCATGACGATGAAGGTCTCGGTCAGGCGGCGGAAGTTCAGGTACAGCAGCAGGAAGATCAGCAGCAGGGTCACCGGAACGACGATCTTCATCTTCTCGATCGCACGTTCCATGGCCTCGAACTGGCCACTCCACGTGATGTAGTAGCCGGCCGGGAATTTCACCTGCTCGTTCACGGCCTTGCGCGCGTCGGCCACGTAGCTGCCGATGTCGCGGCCACGGATGTCGACGAAGATGTAGGCCGACAGCAGCGCGTTTTCGGTGCGGATGCCCGGCGTGCCGCGCGCGACCACCACCTTGGCCACCTGGCCCAGCGGCACCATCGCGCCACCCATGGTCGGCACCAGCACCTCACGCTCGATCTGCTGC
Source organism: Burkholderiales bacterium (assembly GCA_038207685.1). Lineage (GTDB taxonomy): Bacteria > Pseudomonadota > Gammaproteobacteria > Burkholderiales > Burkholderiaceae_C > Pseudaquabacterium. The sequence continues at coordinate 12,535 of JBBQZM010000004.1, read as the reverse complement.
GGGTTGGATCGCAGTTCACGCGGGTAGCGCACCGTGACGCCGAAGCGCTCGCGGCCTTCCACCGTGGTGGTGACCATCTCGCCGCCGAGTGCGGTGCCGATCACGTCCAGCAACTCGCCGACCGACAGGCCGTAGCGTGCCAGCGCCTGACGGTCGGGCTCGATGTTGAGATAGCTGGCACCGGTCAGGCGTTCGGCGAACGCGGATGTCGTGCCGGGCACCGTCTTGACCACGGCTTCGATCTCTTTGGCGAGCTTCTCCATCTCTCCCAGGTCCTTGCCGAAGACCTTGATGCCGATGGGTGTGCGGATGCCGGTCGAAAGCATGTCGATACGTGCCTTGATCGGCATCGTCCAGGCGTTGGAGATGCCCGGAAACTGCAAGGCCTTGTCCATTTCCGCGATCAGCTTGTCGGTGGTCATGCCCGCTCGCCATTCCTCCTGAGGTTTCAGGTTGATGACGGTCTCGAACATCTCCACCGGCGCCGGGTCGGTGGCGGTGTTGGCGCGGCCGGCCTTGCCGTAGACCGAGCTCACCTCCGGAAAGCTCTTGATGATCTTGTCCTGTGTCTGCAGCACCTCGGCGGCCTTGGTGATCGACATGCCCGGCAGCGAGGCCGGCATGAACAGCAGCGTACCTTCGTTGAGCGTGGGCATGAACTCGCTGCCGAGCCGCGAGGCCGGATACCAGGTCGCCGCCATCGCGATCAAGGCCAGCGCGATGGTCAGTCCCTTCCAGCGCATCACCGTCTCGATGATCGGGCGGTAGACCCAGATCAGGAAGCGGTTCACCGGGTTCTTCGCCTCCGGCATGATCTTGCCGCGGATGAATATCAGCATCAGCACCGGCACCAGCGTCACCGACAGCAGCGCCGAGCCGGCCATCGCAAAGGTCTTGGTGTAGGCCAGCGGCGAGAACAGCCGCCCTTCCTGAGACTCCAGCGTGAACACCGGCAGGAAGGACACGGTGATGATGAGCAGCGAGAAGAACAGTGGCGGGCCCACCTCCTTGCAGGCGTCGATCATCGCCTCGGCACGTTCCTGCAACGTGTGTACCGGCTTGAGCCGGTCCAGCCGTTCCAGGTGCTTGTGCGCGTTCTCGATCATCACGATGGCCGCGTCGATCATCGCCCCGATCGCGATGGCGATGCCGCCCAGGCTCATGATGTTGGAGTTCATGCCCAGCAGGCGCATCGCGATGATGGAGATCAAAACACCCACCGGCAGCATCAGGATCGCCACTAGCGCCGAGCGCACGTGCATCAGGAAGACGACGCACACGACCGCGACGATCAGGCTTTCTTCGATCAAAGTCACCGTGAGGTTCTTGATCGCGCGGTGGATGAGGTCCGAGCGGTCGTAGACGGCCTGAATCGTCACGCCTTCGGGCAGGCCAGCCGAGATCTCGTCGACCTTGATCTTGAGGTTGTGGATGACCTCCAGCGCGTTCTGTCCAAAACGCGCCATCGCGATGCCCGAGACGACTTCGCCTTCGCCGTTCAGTTCGGACAAGCCGCGCCGTTCGTCAGGCGCCAATTCGACGCGAGCGATGTCGCGGATCAGCACCGGCGTGCCGCCTTCGGCCTTGACGACCAGCATCTCGATATCGGCCTTGCCGCGCAGATAACCCATGCCGCGCACCATGTACTCGGTCTCGGCCATCTCGACCACGCGCCCGCCGACATCGCGGTTGGAGTCGCGGATCACCTGCGACACCTTCATCAGCGGGATGCCGTAGCTGCGCAGCTTCAGCGGGTCCACTGTGACCTGGTAGGTCTGCACGAAGCCGCCGATCGAAGCCACCTCGGCGACGCCGGGCGCCTTGGTGAGCTGGTAACGCACGTACCAGTCCTGGATCGTGCGCAGCTCGGCCAGCGTCTTGTTCTTGGCCAGCAGTGCGTACTGGTAGACCCAGCCGACACCGGTGGCGTCGGGCCCCAGTGACGGCGAAACGCCGCGTGGCAGCCTGCTGGAGGCGAAGTTCAGATACTCGAGCACGCGGCTGCGCGCCCAGTAGATGTCGGTGCCGTCCTCGAAGATGACGTAGACGAAGGAGGCGCCGAAGAACGAGAAACCGCGCACGACCTTGGACTGCGGCACCGCCAGCATCGCCGTGGTCAACGGGTAGGTCACCTGGTCTTCCACCACCTGCGGCGCCTGGCCAGGGTATTCGGTGTAAACGATGACCTGCACATCCGACAGGTCGGGCAAGGCATCGAGCGGCGTGCGCACCACGGCCACAGCGCCGGCAAGGATGATGAACAAGGTGCCCAGCAGCACCAGGAAGGGGTTGCGCCCCGACCACTGGATCAGCGCATTGAGCATGCTGCGGCCCTCAGCGTGTACCGCCGCTGCGGGCGGCCGGCGTGATGGTGGTGATCACCCATTCACCCGGCTGGCGCTCGACAAACTCGAAACTGACCGCCACGCCGGGCTTCAGCCCCTTGAGCAGCGCGGGGTTGGCCAAATTGAACTCCATGGTCATCGCCGGCCACTTCAGTGAAGCGATCGGGCCATGGCTCAGGCTCAGCGTGCCGGCCTGGCGGTCGATGCTGTCGACCCGACCCTCGCCGGGGTGGCCCACGACCGCAGGCTTGGCCTCGGCCGCCGCGGCGGCGGCGGGCGCACCCATGCCACCGATCACCGCCTGCAGGTTGCTCTCGGCGTCGATCAGGAAGTTGGCGGCCACCACCACCAGCTCGCCCTCGCGCAGACCGGCCAGCACCTGCACATGGGACTCGCTGCGTTCGCCCAGTTGCACCTCGCGCGGCTCGAAACGGCCCTCCTGCAATTGCACCAGCACCAGGCGGCGGGTGCCGGTGTCGATCACCGCCGTCTCGGGCACCGTCAACACCTTGGCGCCACTGCCCACCTGCAACTCGACCTGGGCGAACATCGCCGGCTTGAGCAACTGGCGCGGATTGGCCAATTCCACCCGCACCGGCACCGTGCGCGTCTCGGCATTGAGCGTGGGGTAGATGTAGGTGATCCTGCCCTGGAAGCGCTGCTCGGGGTAGGCGTTGAGCCGTACCGTGGCCATGGCGCCGAGCCGCACCTGGGCGATGTCCTGCTCAAAGACATCTGCCATCACCCAGACACTGGCCAGATCAGTCACCTGGTAAAGCGCCTCGCCGGGCATGAAGCGCATGCCTTGCAAGGCTTTCTTCTCGGTGACGATGCCGGCCACCGGCGAGCGGAAGCTGATGCTGCGCCTCACTTCGCCGGTCTTCACCAGCGCGGCGATCTGCTCGGGTGACATGTCCCAGTTGGCCAGCCGCGCAAGGCTGGACTCGGCCAGCTGCTGCATGCCGGCCAGCGCCTCGCCGCCCGCAGCCTGCATGGCTTGCACGCCCTGCGCGGCGATCAGGTACTCGCGCTGTGCCGACACCAGCTCAGGGCTGTAGACCTCGAACAGCGTCTGGCCGCGGGCGATCGGCTGGCCGGTCACGTTGACATGCAGACGCTCGACATAACCCTCGAACTTGGGCGCGATGGCGAAGATGCGCCGCTCGTCGGGCTCCACCCGGCCCGAGGCACGAACCATACGGCCCAGGACGCGCAGGCTGGCCGCCTCGGTGCGCACACCCAGGCGCTGCACTTTCTCGGTGCTGATGCGCACGGTGCCGGCTGCTGCGGGCGGACCGCTGGTGTCGTCGCCGCCCTCGTAGACCGCGATGTAGTCCATGCCCATCGCATCCTTCTTGGGCGTGGGCGAGGTATCGGCCAGGCCCATGGGATTGCGGTAGTACAACAGCTTGCGCGGTGCGCTGGCGGCAGCGCCAGCCGTCGGCGACGCCGACACCGACGCCGCGGGGCCTGTTTCGGCCGCATGCCCGGCAGGCTGGCGACCCAGCCAATAACCGCCTGCGCCCACGCCAGCCAGTACCGCGATGCCCAGCAAAACCTTGACCATGCTCACAGTGCTTCTCCCAGAATGCGTTCGAGCTCGGCCAGTCGCAGCTGCGCCTCGACCTGGGCCTTCAGCTGGCCGAGCCGCGCCTGGCGGATCTGCCGCTGGGCGTCGAGCAGGGTGGCAAAGTCGACCTTGCCGTTTTCATAGGCGGCCAGCGCCGAGCGCAGGCTCAGTTCCGATTGCGGCAGCAGTTGGGTACTGATCAGCGTCTCGCTGCGGCGCGCGGCCTCGATGCCGGCGAGCTGTTCGCCCAGATCGCCGAGCAACTGGTTGCTTAGTGCTTGCGCGCGCGCCTGCGCGGCGTCGACCATGGCGCCCGCCTCCCGCTCCTGCGCCCGTCGGCTCTCCTGCTGCAGCGGGATGTTCATCTCGATCATCAAGCTCCAGGCGGTCAGGCGCGAGCCCATCTGCGTCGGCGAAATGCCGACCTGGAAATCGGGATAACGGTTGCGCAACGTGAGATCGCGGTTGTGCTCGGCGCCACGCAGCCGGGCCGCCTCGACCTGCAGCTGTGGATTGGCGACACGCGCACGCTGGGCCAGTGCGGCGGCATCCAGCACGCTCAGCGCAGGCATGGGCCGCAGCGCCAGGGGCTCGGCCAGCGTTGCCCCGGGCTCGCGCGCCAGCCAGGCGTTCAGGCGGGCACGCAGCTGCTGCTTCTCGCGGTCCAGCATGATCAGTTCGCTGCGCAGCGCGCTGCGCTCGAGCTGGGCCCGGATCGCGTCCTGCTGCACCACCAGCCCACCGGCATAACGTGCCTGCGCCAACTGCTCCAGCCGCGACACCAGGTCATCCAGTTCCAGCGTCAAGCGCTCGCTGCCGGCCGCCAGGTAGTACTGGGCATAGCCGGTCTTGATGCGGCTGGCCAGCTCGTTCCAGGTGGCTGCGCTGCGGGCGCTGGCCTGCTGCACCTCAGCCGAGGCCAGATCGCGACGCAGCCCGCGCTTGCCCCAGGCCGGCAGTGGCTGCAGCAGCGTGTACTTGGTCTCGCCCACACGCGCCGGCAGCAGGTTGGGCGCCGCGTCGCGACCATAGTTGTTGAAGTTCTCCAACTCCAGCCGCAGCATCGGGTCGGGCAGCGCGCCAGCGGGCAACACCCGCTGTGCGGCGGCATCCAGCTCCCAGCGCATCGCCGCCAACTCCGGGTTGCGCGCCCGCGCCAGGGCCAACAGGCCGTCAACATCAGCGCCCAGTTCGGCCGCCGCCCCACCAGCCGCCACGACCAGCAGCCCACCGCCGAGCACCGCTGCGCGCAGCAGTTGCCACGGCGCTGCATGTCGCCACTTGATCATCAATGACTCCCTGACGGCCTGTCGGCCGCGATGTACCCGGATGCCCGGTCAGCGGTAGGACTGGTACTCGGTGCTGCTGCCGTCACGCTGCACCAGCAGCACGGCATAGGGGTCACGCCGACCCTTGTACTCTGGGCCGTCCATGCCCGGCGAGCCGATCGGCATGCCCGGCACCGCCAGACCCACGGCCGTGGGCCGCTCGCGCAGCAGGCGCTGAACTTCGCGCGCCGGCACATGGCCCTCGATGACATAACCGTCGACCAAGGCGGTGTGGCAGGAGCCATAGTCCACCGACATGCCCAGGCGCCGGCGCGCATCGGCATTGCCGGTGTCATAGACCTTGAAGCTGAAGCCCTGGGTTTCCATCAGCTTCATCCAATCACCACAGCAGCCACAGGTGGGCGCTTTCCAGACCTCGACCAGCTTGGTTGTGGCCTTGGCCTGCACCAGGGGCGCGACCGAGAGCAAGGCCAGCGCCAGCAAGTCGCGGCGGCGCAGGTGGGCAGGGCTCAAGTCGCCGGCTGAACGGATGGACTTGGGGGCAGCGGACACAGCGGTTGCGCCAGCATGGAAGTGGGAAGTCATGGCAGTTCCTGATTCGGGTGACGATGAGCCAGCGCCTGGGGCCTGGCCCTGCGGCGCAGCCTTGCGGGCTGGTCGCACGACGGTGGACGGCGGCACGGCACACGCGCGATGGCGCGTGCCGGCGGCAGCCACTGGCTACAGCGTCAGCCTCAGGAAAGCGATGGGCACCGGCACGGCCGCCGGTGAAGGCGCGGGCTCGGCGCGTGGCAGGTCGAGCGGGTCGCATGCGGCCTGCAAGGCCAGCGCCAGCGTCGGCCAGGCGGCCAGTGCGGCCGCGGCTTGTGGCGAGGCTACGGTCTTGACCCCGGCCACGCCGGTCGACTCGTCGTCGCAGAACTTCAGGCAGGCTGACAGGACGGGACCGTCTTCATGGTCCATGCAGCCGCTGAGGTTCACCTCGCCCGCAGTAGCTACAGCCGCCACGGCGACGGCCGATGCCACGGGCCCGGCAGGCTGTGCTGCCACCGCGCCGACACAGGCATTGACCACGCCCGAAGCGAGCGCAAAGAGCCAGATCAACAGCATGGATGCTGCCCATCTGCGCAGTAAACGCCGCTGACCGAACATGCTTGTCGCCTCGAAGTCTGATAAGCCGGCGGCAGGTTATCGCGTGTCGCCTAGCCCGCGCTTGACCGAGGTCAATGTGCCGACACATTGACTTGGGTCATCAACGCGATCAAACACGCAACGACTTGGGTGCGCATCTCGGCGTGGGCGATCAGGCCGCACGAAGATCATCGCGGTGGGGCAGATGCGGACCAGCATCTGCGCGTCATGCCCCGCGCCCGAGGTCATGCGGCGCTTAGACAGGCCAAGCCGCCCTGCCACCGCCTCGATGCGACGAACCACGGCGCCATCAAACACCACTGGTGCCAAGCGGGCCAGCGAGCGGCGGCTGATCGTCACGCCCTCGTCGCGGGCCAGTGTGTCGAGGAATTCGGTGAACCGAGCCTCGGCCTGCTGCAGCAAGGCCTCGTCGGTGTTGCGCCGGTCCACCGTCAGCGTAGCGCGCGCGGCGATGACGTTGATCAGGTTGGGATGCAGGTCGATCTCGCCGACAGTGGCCACCTGGCTGCCACTGATGTCGCGCGTCAGGGTCCGCACCAAGCAGGCCACGGCCGACGCGGCATAGCCCGCATCGTGGCGCAACCGCATCGGCGTGGTGGCGGTGTGGTTGGACTGGCCGGTGATGGTCAACTCCTGCCAGGAGATGTCCTGCAGGTCCTCGACCGCGCCGAGGATCAGGCCTTCGGCGTCCAGCACCGGGCCTTGCTCGATGTGCAGGTCGACAAACGCCGCCGGCCAGTGCAGGCCCAGCGGCGCGTCAGCCGCATAACCGATGCGCTGCAACTCGTCGCCCAGCCGGGCGCCGTCGATCGCGCGCAGGTTCAGCGCGTCTGCCAGCGGCCGGCCGCCGCCATAAACCAGCGAGCCCAGCATGTCGGGCGCAAAACGCGCGCCTTCCTCCTCGGCGGCACTGCACCGATATGACGGCCTGTGGCCGCCGACTCGCTCGCCTCGGCGACCTCGCTGAATTCACGGCCGCTGACGACCACGACCATCTCCGGGTTCAGAGATGCAAGGCGTGCGCTGGCGATCGTCTTTCCGACCTGATCGAGTCAGTGGCCCCGCCGAAACGAAGTACTCAGCAACAGATCGAGGGCATCGATCCACGTGTTCGCGACAAGCGTGTCGATCGAACGTTGCCTCGACGAACGCAAATGATGAGGTGACGTCGACTGCAATCAGCAGCGCTGCCAGCGTGGCGGACAGAGACGGCGACCGAGTTCCTGTCACAGGCCGCACAGCGCATGGCCGCGGAACAAGGACCGTCGCGATCAGTTCCGACAAGGCGGCTCCGTACTGGGCCAGAGCCTCGCTGGCGCCCACCGTGGGCACACGCTTGTCAGGGGCGATGGGCCAGGACACACCCAGCAGGTCCACCGGTCTCTCGCCTCGACAAAGTCGGCCAATCATCTCAGGCAGTTCGTCTGCCATGCCCGACCGCCCCAAGCCTGCCTGGGCTCCGCGAACCGACAGCTTCAGATCCCAGTCTTCAAAGTCGCGCTTGTCCGTGCATCCATTGCTCAAGACGTCGATGGAGGCGTGGCGGCGGTCTCTGCGGATAGACGCCCAGATGCGTGCCAACCCGTCGGGCGGCCCTTCAAGCTGCTGGAAAATCCAGCCATGGTCGTAGACCATCGGTCCCGTCACGCCTTCCGCACCGTTGCGCAGCTGTGCGGCTCTGGCGAGCCGGTGCAAGTCCAGCTCGGACATCGGCGCCACCGCCCGGCTTCGGTAGGTCACCGTAGACAGCAGCGCAAAAGACTCGTTCCGGCGCGCATGGTATTTGTAGGTGCGCGCCAAGGGTGCGGAATCGGAAGCCACCCACTTGCTTCTTGGACAAGGCCTCCCAACCAACAGCAACGTGGTCAAGAGGCAGGCTCTGTTGCACTTGCTGATCGGCGCGGCAGTACTGCTCAACCGTGCCGACCGCGCAGACCTGAAGTCGGCAGTTGGAATCCAGGCTCGAAGTCGTTGAATTCTGGATGGCGTGATGGCCGCGAAGGCTCCTAAGAATTACCTTCAGCCCTTCAGCCCTTCAGCCCTTCCGCGATTCCGCGATTCCGCGATTCCTAGTCAACGCGGCTTGGTCGATCAAGCTATTGGGGTAGCCCGACCGTACCGACATCCCCCTTGCTTTTTCGCCTGATGACCGCCGGCACCACGATGATCGCAGCGATCACACACGGCCTTCAGATTCGAGTTGATGTCCAGGCTGATGCGCGCGATGAACAGAATTACATCTCGCCAACCCTGGTTTTGTCAGCGAGTCAAGACGGTGAGCGAAAAGTCACACCAGCTGGTCGGCTACAACGTGACCTGCCGGCTTGACGGCAAGGACATGACTACGCGCAGGTTGACCAAGCCGGGCCCCACGCTGCAGGTCAAGGACGGCCAGGTGGTCACTACACCAGCCAACTCTTAGAAGCGCTGACGCGTAAGACCCGCGGCCCTATCGGGTCGGGCATGGACGAGGCTGCAACCATAGCTGCGCTGGGTTCGTGATGCTGACAGCTGGCATGCGGCCAGCACCTCAAGACGCCGCTGCAATTGCTTGCTGGCATACGGGTGCAGGCGTGGGCCAGCGGCACGCGGAGGCGCCGGCCGGAAGTTGCCGCGCACGAAGCGCAGCGTCATGATCAAGGCAGAGCGTGGAAGCGCAGGGCGAACGCCTGCATACGGGATCGGTTCTTGCCGAAGTCGAACAGACCTAACAGCGAGCGCGACCTGAAGTCGATGCTTTCGGCGCTGGGGTTGATCTGGAAGTCGACCTGGTCGCGGAAACCCTGTGCTGTCGTGAAGATGATTTGCACCGCCAGCGCTTCTCGGCGCACGATCTGCGCCTCAGCAAACGTCTTCAGCGTCGCCTCAACTCGCGCCAGCGCCTGTTCGGGCGTACCGCGGTACTTCAGCGGGGCGAGGCCGCCCGTCTCCAGGGAGTCAACGCAGTTGCTGGGTAATGTGCAGGCCAGTGCACTGCGATCGCCGGCGGGCACCGGACCTGGCGTTGCGCAGCCGCCGCCCAGCAGCAGAACAGTCACCATGGCCACGGTTGTCAGGGCGCGACGTGATGAGAAGAGTTTCATCGGGCGAGTATCGGCCGCACAGGCCATCTTGTCAGGCGCAAGGCCTTCGCTCAATGCAGCGCAGCGCTGTGGCGCGATGACGCACATCGACCCATTGACGCTCACCTGCCCGGCCTCTTGCACATGCCCGGCCAAAACGGGTACCGGCGAGCAGGTGTTACAGCAGCTTGCAACGTACCGGTGATCGCTGCGGCATCCCTCAGGCTTGCTCGTCGCCTTCGAGGTAGGGCCGATGGCAGCCCGGCTGCGGGTGAACTCAGTTGCACTTGCGAAACACCACCAGGTGCTGCCATGGCAAGCCGCCCAGCGTACGACCGCACACCAAGGCGTGCGCGGCGGCCTCGCGCTTGATCTGGACCTCGCTCATCTTGTGCAGCGCCTTGATCGGCACCTGCGGGTCTTCGGCCCGGTACTCGACGAATACCCGCTGACCACCCGGCTTGAGGGCGCGCACGATGCTGCCCAGCACCTCATACGGAAACGCCAGCTCATGGTAGACGTCGACCATGATGGCCAGGCCCTCCGACGACGCCGGCGGCCTGACGCCGACTTCGGCACCGAGCAAGGGCCGGATCTGTGTCAGGCCGCTTTGCCTCAGTGCACAGCAGCAAGACACCCAGCACCGCAGCCGAAACGTTCCGCACGATTCAATTCATGGTCCACACCTCGCGTCCGAAGAAACCACAACTGCCCATGCCAAGCAGCCGCATCAGCGCACCGCCAGCCCGGTCTCGTTGCGCCGCATGAACCATGGCGTGAAGGGCGCCTTGTAGCGCGCCAGCACAGGCTCGGCCAGGTTGTCGAACATCGTGGTGACCTCGTGGACCGGCTCTTTGATCGCCTGGCTGAGCAAAGGCATGGCAGCCAGTGTGAGGGCAAGCAGGCAACGGTGCATGGGCAGGGTGCCGGTCGGCTTACGATTGGGGAGACAGGTGAAATGAAGCCTGCAGCAGGCCCTGGTGCCGGTGCGACGCATGGATCAGCAAGGCGTCGACGTCAGCTGCCGGATTGGCGATTGCGATAAATGGCTCTTGTTCTTCCGGCTCTTGGTATGAAGCCGATTTGACGTTGATTTGACGCCGCTCATTCCGAACGAGGTTGCCTGCGTGCCGGCGCGCTACAGTTGGCCTGGGGATAGTCGAGACCATGAGATCAGCCGCGGGATTGATAGCCCTTGGCTCCGAAGAGCCGTAGGTGAACAGCACAAGTACGGTTCTGTGAGAGGGGCCCTCAGTGACGAGGGTTCCTACTCGATCACGGAGGGAACCGCATGCACGGCGGCCTTGGTCATGCGCATCGGAGCCGCGACGCCTGACTGAAAGTGGCCACTCCCAACGACAGCAACAAGCCGTAACACATCACCCATGGACCGACTGGCTTACCTGCTGGCTGCCGTCAATCCTGATCGCGTTCGCCGTATTGGCGATCCAGCCGATCCATCGCCCAGGCGTAGAACCAGACGATGGCGCAGAAGACGATCAGGGCGCCCTGCGCGCTGACCCAGTAACCAAATGGCCAGCCGAAGAAATGGAAGCTGGGCCTGTCGCCGAACAGACTGACGCCCAGCGTGACGACCAACCACAACAACAGCAGCGCGGCGCTCAAGCGCAGCGTCTTTTGCCAATAGGCGCGGTTGGCGGGCGAATTCGAAGTCATCACCCCCCATGCTAGCCAAGCGCCGGCGCGATCTGACCCGGGCCCAACCCGCAGTGCCACACGCCGGCTGGCCCGGACACCGCCCTTCACCCCCATGAGAGAATCAAGGATTGCCTGAAACCGATAGAAACACCGATTCCATGGACATCGAACAAGTCAACGCCATCGGCACGCTGCTCGCCGATTTGAGCGCCCGCACCGAGCAGCTCCGGGGGTATCTTTGACTACGATCGCAAAGCCCTGCGATTGAACGAAGTGGTTGCAGCGCTGGAGAATCCCAGCGTCTGGAACGAACCCAAACGCGCCCAGGAACTGGGCCGCGAGAAAAAGCTGCTCGAGGACGTGGTCTCGACCATCGACCACCTCAAGAGCAACATCGACGACAACCTCGAGCTCTACGAGATGTCCAAGGCCGACGAGGCCTTCGACGATCTGCGCGCGATCGAGGCCGAAGCGTCGGGCCTGCGCGAGACTGTCGAACAGCTCGAGTTCCGCCGCATGTTCAGCAACCCGGCTGATCCGCTGAACTGCTTTGTTGACATCCAGGCCGGCGCCGGCGGCACCGAGGCCTGCGACTGGGCCGGCATGTTGCTGCGCCAGTACTTGAAGTACTGCGAACGCAAGGGTTTCAAGGCCACGGTCGAGGACGAGACGCCGGGCGAAGTGGCCGGCATCAAGAGCGCCACCCTCAAGGTCGAGGGCGAGTACGCCTTTGGCCATTTGCGCACCGAAACTGGCGTGCACCGCCTGGTACGCAAGAGCCCGTTTGACTCGTCAGGCGGCCGCCACACCAGCTTTGCCAGCTTGTTTGTCTACCCCGAGGTCGATGACTCGATCGAGATCGATATCAATCCGGCCGATGTCCGCACCGACACCTTCCGCGCCAGCGGCGCCGGTGGCCAGCACATCAACAAGACCGACTCGGCGGTGCGGCTGACACACATCCCCACCGGCATCGTGGTGCAGTGCCAGGACGGCCGCAGCCAGCACAGCAACCGCGACGTGGCCTGGAAACGCCTGCGCTCGCGCTTGTACGACCATGAGTTGCGCAAGCGCCAGGAAGAGCAGCAGAAGCTGGAAGACACCAAGACCGACGTCGGCTGGGGCCACCAGATCCGCAGCTATGTGCTGGACAACAGCCGCATCAAGGACTTGCGCACCAACGTCGAGATCTCTGCCACCCAGAAGGTGCTCGACGGCGACCTTGATGCCTTCATCGAAGCCAGCCTCAAGCAGGGCCTCTGAGGGTGGCGCGGCTGGCTGAGCCCTGGCAAGCGTTTTTGTTTGATCGGGACGGCCGCTTGATCGGCCGCCTGCCACTGCAGCATCCGGGTCGGCACGCCCGGCCGCAGCCCAGTTGAGTAACCCATAACACCAAAGACAAGAGACAAACCCCATGCGTGAAGGTCAAGCCACCCTCATCCGCCGCGAGGATTACAC
>JBBQZM010000003.1:0-53738 GCA_038207685.1 Burkholderiales bacterium | reverse complement strand
TGAGCCCCATCAAGCTCAGCACGAAGCGCCGCCTCGCGCTGCGTGGCCGCTTCCTGTGCCAGCGCGAGCGCCGCGTTGAACGCCGCCTCGCGTCGCTCGGCGTGCTCGCGCAGCTGCGCCACGAATCGCTTGGTGCTGTCTTGCAGCTGTTGCAGTCGCGACACCGCTCGCTGGTGCAGCGACTTCCAGCTCTTGGCCTCCATCACCAGCTGGATGTACTCCAGCTTGGTCAGCGTCACGTACACCTCGGCAAACGGCGCCGTGCTCGTCCCGTTTATCGCCGAGATCGCATCCAGCTCAATCGCCACCGCTTCCATGGCAGCGCACCGTACGGCAAAACGTCAGGCGTGTCCAGCGAATTCGGCGCGGCCACTAAACGACGCTACGGGTTCACCGAATGCTTACGATGAATCAAGGCGCCGTGCGCCTGTCTCATGACCTAAGTCGTTGTCGCGAGACGCTTTTTCTGTTTGATCGGGGTGACAAGGCTTCAATCTGCTGGCCGGCGCTCTCCGCACGCTGTCATTCCTGAATAACGAAAAACCGATTGCGACCGACTGTCGGCGTTTGTGCTCTGCGCGCCAGTTGCACGGAGAATCGACCATTGGGCACCCTTGACGCGCACACGGCCTGAACGCCGCGTCTATGCATCGGCTCTCTGGATCGCAGCGATTGCCCGAAGCTTCTGAATGAGATCCATCAAGCGCGCCTGGCTGGCGCTGTCGCCCGGAAGATGGCCGGGCAAGCTATCCAGGAATCCGCGGACTTTGAGCAGGTCGGACACGGTCGCGGCGATGTACGCTGTCTTCGCTGGCGTCGCAGCAGCCACTTCGTCGACCAGGCCCTCGCGACCGTCAACGACGCTGATCACGTCGCCGAGGTCATGGCTGAACAAGTAATCGCCACCTCCCCGACCGGCAAAGGCTTCCAGCTTGGTCGCTATGAAGGCGGCCGGAGCGATCACCTGAACCTTGCGGCCGCTGGGAAGGGTCGCCAGCCACAGGGTCGCTGCCGCTTCTGGATACCAGCGATTGCTGAATCCGAGGACATCAGGAAGCGTCGGCATCACGTCGACGGTCACGCGATCGACGGTCCAGCGGCAGATGGGTGCGCCCGCCCGTAGGTCAGGCGCAAAACCGCGGGCGCGAAGCGCCTGCTCCAACGCGTAGTAGTCGGCACGTGCGACCACCTGCGCCAGGAGATCGACATCTTCCGTAGGCCGAATCGCCGGCTGCGATGGGTCGGTGATCAACAGGCCGGCGATGGCGTCCCCGACGAATACCAGTTGTTGGCGCATCGCCTCGCCAAGCCGCTGAGCCACGATGTCCAGCATCACGACATTGGGGTCGTTTGGACTCATCGGTCCTCCAGCACCGACTCCGCGGGGATCCATCGTTCGTCGATGATCTTGATCGCCAACGCGCGCTCGCGCGAGCTGCCTCCCCTGATCGCGTCAAAAAGAGCAAGGAGTTCGTAGAGCGCCGGCAAGCGCCGCGCTGCTTGAGGCGCCGTGGGATACAGCGGGTAGAGAGCTTCGCCGCGGGCCGAGCCATCCTTGTCTGGCCAGACAGGAGGCGGTTCCTTGTCGGAGGCACGGATCATGGTCTTGAGGGGCGGTGCGGCGTAGCCAGTCGGGAAACCCCTTGTGATCGGGCCTCTGGTGGCAGGGAAGCTGTATCGTGCGCCGTGTTGCAAAAACAGCCGCAACGGCTCAAGTCGGACCCGAGGACGCCCATGAACATCTTTGGTCGCAAGCTGGGCGCCCACAGCGCGCTCGACGGCTGCGTGCGACTCCGAAGCTGTCAGCCCCAGATCGGCAGCCAAGGCAGCGTACCCGGGCACCTCATCCTGGTCGGACAGCAGTGCCAGGCGCAACAGCACCATCAGGTCTTGCGGTTTCAGGACAAGTTGTGGATTGGCTCTTGCTCTTGCCATGGGTCCGGATCCTTCCTCGGGACCTTGCAGTCTCGATCATTCTCTATTCGCAAATAGCGAATGACTAGAGTCTATGCGACTTTTGATGAGGCGATCAACACCGTGCGCTGCCCAGTGCGATTCCACGAGCAACCGGAACCAAACCGGTGACTGCAACAAAAGCAAAAAACACCGGTTGGGTCCGCCACATCTTCGGGCGCTACGTATCGGGCGACAGTCCACGCAAGATCGCGCAAGCCCTCAATGAGCAAGGGATAGCCAGTTCCAGAGGCGGCACTTGGGTGCACACGGCGCTGTATCCTGATGCCAAAGGGGTTGGCATGCTGGGTAACCCGATGTACGCTGGCAAGCCGGTTTGGAATCGGACCAAGTGGTTGCATCATCCCGTCTCTGGTAAACGTGTTCGATCCATGCGTCCGGAGTCCGAATGGGTGATCACTGAGGACCCGGCACTGCGGATAGTCGACGAAGACGTCTGGCAGGCAGCTTGTGCGCGTGCCAAAAGCCAACGGCACGGGACATCAGAGCGGAAGACAACGACCGGCAAGGGCTCTGGCGGGCGCAGCCCGAAATATTTGTTCAGTGGCCTGCTCCGGTGCGGGACCTGCGGCGCCGCGTACGTGGTCGTCGACCGCTACCAGTATGGCTGCTCGTACAACCGCGACCGCGTCGCCTCGGTGTGCGCCAACAGCATCCGGGTCGCGCGAACCACAGTCGAGGCCGTACTTCTGGATGACGTTCGGCGTGAGCTTCTGGGTCCGGCCGCCTACGCGGCGTTCGAGCAGGAAGCGAAGGAAAACTGCTCAGTCGAGATGCGCCCGACCCCACACAGGCTCGCCGGGCACTCGCGCAAGCGCGCAAGCAGGCCGACAACATCATGAATGCCATCCGAGCCGGCATCGTGACGCCGGGAACGAAGGCTGCGCTGGAGGCCGCGGAAGCCGGGGTCACTGCGGCAACTGAAGCGCTTGCAACGATCGAGCGCTTGGAACCCAGCAAGGTCTTGCCGCGTGCACGTGAGGTTTACCGCGGCCTCGTGGAGCGCCTTGAGTCGGTCGAAGACGTCTCAGGCGCCAGAGAGGCCCTGAGGGAGCTACTTGGCGGTGAGATTCGCATCGCCTCGGAAGACGGCGTACCGTACGCAGAAATGACAAACGCCGGACTGGCCGGCGTTTGTCAATTAACGTTGGTTGCGGGGGCAAGATTTGAACTTGCGACCTTTGGGTTATGAGCCCAACGAGCTACCAGGCTGCTCCACCCCGCGACTGGAAGATGGACTATAGCATGGATACGGCGGGCGCGCCAGGTCGCAGTCGTGCTCAGCGAAAGAACACACGGCAGCGGATGCCGGCCGGGATCTCGCGGCTGGGGTTGGGCAGTTCCAGCCGCGCGCCGAAGGTGCCACTTGCCGAATCAACGACCCGATCGACGATGCTCACCGTGGCCTCGAAGCGCCCTGTCAGCGGCTGTTCGGCCTCGATGCGCGCCTTTTGCCCGACCTTGATCTTGCCGTACATCGCCACCGGCAGCACCACCTCGATCCGCAGCGGGTGGGTCTGGGCCAGGCGCATCACGGCGCGGGCGTTGTCGCCAGCCTGGGCGATCTCGCCCACCTGTTGCAGCCGCTCGGTGACCACGCCGTTGATCGGGCTGCGCAGGCGGCGCTGCTCGATCAGTTCGCCGAGGCGGCGTTGCTCGATCTCGGCCAGGCGGCGGTTGTCCTTGGCCTGCAGCTTGTTGGCCTCGGCTTGTTGCAACTCGGTGCGGGTGTCATCGCGGTCTTGCGCGGCGATGAACTTCTCTTTCACCAGCGCTTCACGTCGGGCGAGTTTCTCCTTCGCCGCGGCGATGCGGCTGTCCGCACTCTGGATCTCGCCATCCATCACCGCGCGATAGCCCGCGGCGTCCAGGCCGGCGCGTTCGGCGGCGCTGTCCAGTTCCACCAGCACCTGGCCCTTGCGCACCTCAGAGCCGCGGTCGGCATGCATGGCCACGATGCGGGCATCCACTGTCGAGCGCAGTTCGATGCGCTGGAAGGGCTCGATCAGGCAGGCAAAACCGTCGTCGGCCCGTGCGGACGCAGGGGTCAGCGCAGCCAGGGCGGCCAGGGCCAGCAGAAAGGCCGATGCGGATCGCGTAAGCCGATGCTCAGCTTGCATCGCCAGAGAATGCCATAGCTTTGTCAAGGTCGTGGTCTCGTTTCAAGGTGTGCGCCCGGGTGCGGGCATGCTGCTTTTCGGCGCGGGCCTGGGCCAGATGGCGCAGCGTAGCAGCGGCTAGGCGTCGCCATGCGGGCGGCAGGTTGCGGCGGCGGGCCAGCCCATACGCAGCCAGGCCGCCATGCTGCTGCAGCAGCGGGTCGTCGATGGCCACCACGGCCACGCACAGGCCGGGGTCACCCTGGCGGGCGCAACGGCCGAAAAGCTGGCGGTCGATGCGGGGCGATTCGTGGTATTCGGTCAGTACCACCGCCAGCCCACCCAGCGCAGCCACGCCCTCGCCCAGGGCGATGTCGGTGCCACGCCCGGCCATGTTGGTGGCCACTGTGATGGCGCCGCGCTGGCCCGCCGCGGCCACGGTGGACGCCTCTTGCGCATCCTGCCTGGCGTTGAGCACGCGGTGCGGCAGGCCCTTGGCCGCCAACACGGTGGCCAGCCGCTCGGAGGCCTGCAACGAGCGTGTGCCCACCAGCACCGGCTGGCCCAAAGCATGGCGCTCAGCCACCAGCTGGGCCACCGCCTGCCACTTGTGGTCTTCGTCCTGGCAGACCCGGTCGGCCCAGCGCCGCCGGGCGCTGGGCCGATGCGGTGGCAGCACCACGCTGCGCAGGCGCACCACCAGCGCCAGCTCGCGGGCCACCTCCTGCGCGGTGCCGGTCATGCCCGACAAGCGCAGGTAGCGGGCAAAGAAGCGCTGGTAGGTGATGCGCGCCAGGGTGCGGGTCTGCTCGCTCAGGTCAAGGCCTTCCTTGGCCTCGACCATCTGGTGCAGGCCCTGCTCCCAGTTGCGCCCGGGCAGCACACGGCCGGTGTACTCGTCGATGATCTGCACCTTGCCTTCGTCGTCGACCAGGTAGTGCTGGTCGCGCAGGAACAGGTGCTGGGCCCGCAGCGCCTGCAGCACCAGGTGCTCACGCGCATGCTCGGCGCGCCAGGGGCTGTCGCTGCGGGCGGCCCAGGGCGCGCTCAGCGCCTTGACCCGCTCCCGGCCGGATGGGCTCAGGTAGAGCGCCCGGCGCGCCCGGTCGCGCTGGAAGTGCTGGCCTTCGACCAGTTGCGCGGCCAGCGCCAGCGCGGGCGCAAAGGCCTCGGCATGGGGCACCGGACCGGCCTTTTCGGCCAGGATCAGCGGTGTGCGGGCCTCGTCGATCAGGATCGAGTCGATCTCATCGACGATGGCCAGGTGCAGGCCGCGCAGCAAGGGCGGCTGGGCACGCTGGTTGAACACCGCATTGGCGCTGAGTTGCGCCGCGCTGGTGCGCCCGGGGCTCGCGCTGCGGTCGCGCAGGTAGTCGAACACCAGCTCCTTGTTGGTGCAATAGCAGATCGGCTGGGCATAGGCGGCGCGCTTGGCCTCGGGCTGCAGGCCATGCACGACCACGCCCACGCCCAGGCCGAAGAAGTTGAACAATGGCGCCAGGCCATCGGCATCACGCTGGGCCAGGTAGTCGTTGACGGTGACCACATGCACCGGCACACCGGCCACCGCGGCCAGGCAGGCGGCCAGGCCGGCGGTCAGTGTCTTGCCTTCGCCGGTGTGCATTTCCACCAGCCGGCCACGCAACAGGCTGGCCGCGCCCAGCAGTTGCACCGGGTAGGGCCGCAGGCCCAGGCAGCGCCGCGCCGCCTCGGCCAGCAGCGCCAGGGCCTGGTGCAGCGCCGGCGTGACGAGGCCATGCACCGCGGCGGCCGCCTGGGCCTGTACGGCCTGGCGCAGCGCGACGTCGTCCAGCTGCGCCCAGGCTGCCTGGCTCTGCGCCTGGCACGTGGCGATCTGGCGGATCTCACGCCGAACCGGTGTGGCCAGGGCCTGCCGGGCCGCGTCGGCCAGCGCCCGGGTCCAGCGATCAGCCAGGTGGCTGGCCTTGTCCAGCCGCTCGGGATAGGCGCTGCGCGCCAGCTGGCCGTCGAAGCTGAGCAGGCGACCGGCCATGATCAGACCTTGAACGTGGACAGGAAGCCGCGCCGCATGGCGCGCCACCAGCGCCAGCCCAACGGCTCGGCCGGATGCGCGAAGCGCACCAGCACACGGCTGCCCAGGTAGGGTGCCGGCATGTCGGCGGGCAGCGTCAGCTCGAACTCGAACACCGATTCCAGCGTGGCCAGGCCTTTGCTGTCGCGCGGGTCGGTGGCCACCTCGCCGCCGCCCAGGTGGCCCAGCACGGCGCTGGGCAGCTGCTTGACAGCCGAGGGTGTGCTGCGCAGCAGGGTGGCCGGCCAAACCCGAGGCAGGTCTTGCAACAACCGGATCTGCACCGCGTCGGTGGCCGTGCGAACCAGGTCGACCTCGCCTTGCGACAGCACCAAGCGCACCAGCGGCGGGGCGTCGCCACGCAGATAGCCCACCACCTCGCCCTTCTGCAGCCAGCGCCCGGGCAGGTCGTCGGGCCGATCCAGCAGCAACGTGCCGGCCATGCCGGCGCGCAGGGTCAGGTGCGCGGCCTCGTCGCGCAGCCGGTCCAGCGAGGCCTGCTCGCGGGCCAACTCCTGCTGCAGCTGCTGGGCCCGCGCTTGCGACACACCCCAGGCCGCGTTGAAGCGGGTCGTGACCTCGTCCACCCGGGCGGCCTGCACGCGCAGGCGGGCGTCCAGGCTGGGTTCCACCGCCTGCAGCACGGCTGCGCCCGCTGCCATCTCTGTGCCGGGCGCCTGCATCAGCTCACGCACAAAACCCGCGCTGTCGGCGCGCAAGATGGCACGCTCGGGCAGCCACAGCACACCCTCACCCACCGTGTGCTGCGGGATGGGCAGGCCAAACAACAGCGCACCCACCACCAGCGTGGCGCCCGCCAGCACTGCACGCACCCGGCCCCTGCAATCGGCAAAACGCGCGGCGGTGAACACGGCCCACAAACCCTTGGCCACCGGCCATATCACGCCGCTGGCCAGCGCCCACAGCGCGATCAGTACGCCGACGATGAAGAACTGCTGCGCCACCAGCCAGGCAATGCTGAGCGAGACGAACAACCGGTAGGCATAGGCCAGCGGCGCGTAGCCGAGAAACCAGCGCCGCTCGCCGGGCGTGGCCTCGGGTGCCTCGGCGCTGCGCACGCCGAAGACATGGCGCTCGGCCAGGTACTGCCAATAGCGGTTGGCGCGGCCACCCAGGTTGGGGATCTCGATCAGGTCGGCCAGGATGAAGTAGCCGTCGTAGCGCAGCAGCGGGTTGGCGTTGAAGAACAGCGTGGTCAGCCCGGCCAGCACCGCCACGTCATAGGCCAGCGCACGCGCCAGGCCGGGCTCCAGCGCCAGCCACAGGTAGAACGCCAATGCGGCGATGAAGATCTCGGCCAGCATGCCCGCAGCGCCCACCAGTGCACGCTGCCATTTGCCGACAAAGGCCGAGGAATTGCTGACATCGACATAGGGCACGGGGTAGAACACCAGCAGCATCAGGCCCATCTCATGCACCTCGGCGCCGCGTCGGCGGCAGGCCAGGCCATGGGCCAGCTCATGCACCGCCTTGACCAGCGGGAACAGCAAGGCCAGCGACAGCAGGCTGTTCATCGACAGCAGGCGCTCGGCGCTGGGGCCACTCAGCTCGGCCCAATGCGAGGGCAGGATCAGCAACGCGGGCAGCACCACCAGCAGCCACAACAGCAGGCCGGTGCGGCCCAGCAGTGGCCGCAGCGCGCGCACCAGCAGACGCAGCAGCGGGTCGGGATCGAACAGCGGGATGCGCAGCGCCACCGGGTTGCCCAATCGGCCCAGCCATTTGCGGCGTTGCTGCTGGCCATGGCGGTGGAACAGCTCGGAGACATCGGGCGAGATGTCGCAGGCGATCAGGTCGGCACTGTGCAACTGGCCGAGCAGGCGCACCACATCGTCCTGCGTCGGTGTCTCATCGCTGACCTCAGCGCTGAGCAGGGCCCAAATTGCGTCCAGGCTGCGCTGCCCGTCCAGCAGCGAAAGCAGCCGGTAGCTGGCAAAGTTCAGCCGCTGGTGCTTACCACCAACACGGTCTTCGACCATGTAGGCCACCCGCTGGCGGTAGACATGGCGGTGGATCTGCACCTGGCCACGCAAGCGCGGCCGCAGCACCGCCACGCGGTACCAGTCGTTGGACAGCAAGGGGCGTGACATGTCGGCTGATCTCGGGTTGCGGCGGGCCTACGGCACCCACTTCCACCACTGCAGCCGCAGCCAATCGGTCAGCCGGTGGGTCCAGATCCAAAGCAGGCTACGCTGGCCGGCCTGGACCTTGGCCACGCCCTCCATGTTCGGGCTCAGCTGCGGCGCGTCGCCGCCCAGCTCCGCCTCGACCCGGAAATAGTTGTGGCCGTCCTCGGCCACCGACACCGGCGTGAGCTTGCGCACCGTGAACGGCCAGGCACGTCCGGCCAGGCTGGCCAGCACCAGCTCGCCCTGGGCACCGATGCTGACCCGGCCGATGTCACGTTCATCCACCTTCAGCACCACCCGCCAGGCGTCCAGCGGCGCCAGCTCAAACAACACCTTGCCCTGCGTCACCGGCGAGCCCAGCAGTTGCGACAAGTCGCCCGTGACCACCACGCCGTCGAACGGTGCGGTGACCTGCACCCGGGCCAGCTTGCTCAGCGCCAAGTCCAGTTGCGCGCGCGCCTGGTTGGCCTGGGCCGCGGCCAGCTGCTGCTCAACTCGCTGGTTGCCGGCCATGGCCTCGCGCTCCTTGCGCAGCGCCAGCTCCAGTTCAGACTCCCAGCGCACACGTTCGAGCTGCAGATCCTTGTCGTCCAGCACCGCCAGCAGCTGGCCGGCCTTGACCTGATCGCCGGCGCGGGCCGGGGCCGCGCGCAGGTAGCCCTCGAACGGCGCGACCGCGGCGCGCTGCACAGCGCCCTCCACCAGCGCCGGAGCCGAGACATGGAACTGCACTGGCACCAGGCCCAGCAGCAGCAGCGCCAGCGCGGCGCTGCCCAGCGCCAGTTTGATCGCCGGGTGGGCGCTGCCGCTGAGCCAGCCGCCGGCGCGGCGCAGCTGGTGCCAGCCGCGGCCGAACATGCCCCGGCCGGCCTCTTGTTGCAGCGCCACCACCGGCGCCAAGGCCAAGGCCAGCGCGTCGAGCAAGACCAATTCGGCGGCGGTGAACGGGCGATCACGTTCGAGCATCAACACGCCGACCACTCGGGTCGCATGCACCAGCGGCAAGCTGCACAGCGCCGCCGCGCCGCTGGCCTGGGCATAGCGCTGCTGGGCCAGGGTGAGGCGGGTGGCATCGGCCTGGTCGGCTGGCCAATGCAGGCGCTGGCGCTGGTCCAGCGCCTCGTGCATGGCCTGCGCGGCCAGGTTCACCGCCTCGGTGCGCTGGTCGAACCAGGCCGCATGCGACACCGCCAGCACCTTGACCGTCATGCGCCGGGCCAGGCCCAGCTGCACCTGGGGGCTGTCCAGTTCGCGGCCCAGGCGGTTGACCAGCAACAGGGCCATCTCGCGCAGGCTGGCTTCCTGCAGGGCGCTGAGCACCAGGTCCAGCAGCCGCGCGCCCGCGGCGGCGGCGTCGGGCTGGTGATGGGTCTCGGCCTGCGGCGACCGATCGGCCCGGCCCAGCAGCTCGATCAACCAGCCCGCGCCCCAATGTGTCAGCCGCAGCGCCTGGTCGAGTTGGGCCGCGTCGGCCTGGCCCAGGTCCAGCACCACGGCACCATGCAGGCGGTCTGCCGCCTGCAAGGGGTAGGCCAGGCGCGCATGGCCAAGCTCGTCGTGCTGCACCACGCCCTCGCGCTGGCGCAGTGCCTCGGTGGCGATGGCGCCCAGAAAGCTCAGGTCACGGCCCGCGGGCAGACTGACCACCGGTGCAAAGCTGCCGTCGGGCTGGGCCAGCAGCAGCAGCGCGCCGCGTGAGGCCGTCAGCGCCTGGCCCAGCACCGCCAGCCACGCCTCGAACCATTGCTCGGCCGTTTCGGCCTGCCCCAAGGCCAGCCATGCAGCGGCGGCAGCGGAAGTGGCCATGGCTGCGGCTGGCGGCGGCTCCGACGAGGACAGGGTCATTCAGGCGATCGTTGACGTCATGCTGGGCTGACCTTAACAAGCCAGGCCATGGGCGTCGAGTCCCCGTCTGCGGGGCGGGGCCGGGTCAACCCGCAGACGCTGCGCCATCGGCGGGGTCAGCGCGGCTGCAGCAACCGGTCGAGCGCGCGCAGGTCGTCGTCGCCCAAGCTCCCAGCCGCGGCGCGCAGCTGCAGCGCGGCCACCAGAGTCTGGTAGCGCGCAGCGGACAGATCGCGCAGGGTGGTGTACAGCTGCTGCTCGGCGTTGAGCACATCGACCCGGCTGCGTACACCGACCTCGAAGCCGCGCCGCGTGGCCTGGACCTGGGTCTCGGCCGAGCTCACTGCCTGGCGCAGCGCCTGTGCCAGCGCGCTGCCCGACTCCACACCCAGCAGCGCCTGCCTGGCGTCCAGCCGGGCCTGGCGCCGGGCCTCCTCCAACTCGGCCTGGCTGCGACCCAGGTTGGCCGCGGCCTCGCGCACCCGGGAATCCACCGCGCCGCCCTGGTACAGCGGCACCGCCAACTCCAGCCCCACCACCAGTGGTGAGGTACTGGTGCCGCCAAACGCGCTGTAGCTGAGGTTGCGGTTGCGCGAGGCGCTGGCCACCAGATCGATCGTGGGGCTGTGGCCGGCGCGCTGCTTGTCGATCTCGCTGCGGGCGATCTGCTCGGCAGTGATGCCGGCCAACACCTGCAGCGACTGATTCGGCGCGGCATCTCGCAGCTGGTCGATCTGCTGCGCTGTCAGCATCTCAACGCTGGCGGCCGGGTCAAGGCCGTTGAGCGGTGGCAGATCGCGGTTGATGGATTTTTCCAGCGCACGGCGCTTGAGCTCCAGGTCGTTGCGCGCGGCGATCTGCTGCGCCAACGTCAGGTCATGCCGCGACTGGGCCTCGGTGACATCGGTGATCGGCGACAGGCCCACCTCGTAGCTGCGCTTGGCCTGCGCCAACTGCTGGGCGAAGGCGGCTTGTTGTGCGGCCAGGGTGGCGCCGGCATCCTCAGCCTGCAGTACCTCGAAATAGGCTCTGGCCACACGCAGGCGCAGCGCTTGCTCGGCCTGCTGCAGCTGCTGCTCGGCCAGCTGCGTTTGCAGTTGGCCTTGGCGGTAAACCTGCAGGTTGGCCGGCCGCCACAGCGGCTGGTTCAGAGTGAGGGCGACCGCATGCGAGTCGTAGTTCTGGCCACCCACGTAGGCGGTGGAGCGGTCATGGTTTTGCCGCAGGTTGGCCGTCGCGGTGACCGTGGGCAACAGGCCGGCCCGGCCTTGCACGGTTTTCTCGCGGCCCGCCAGTGCGGCCTGGCGCGCGGCAAGCAACTGCGCGTCCTGGTCACGTGCAAGCTGCAGGATGTCGCCCAGGCCGGCGGCGCCGACGCCGGAGGCGCAACACAAGGCCAGCAGGCTGGTGATCAGGGCCCGCTTGGGGGCGGCCCGGCGGTGGAGGGTCGGTGACAGGCAGGGCATGGCGGGGCCTTCCGGGTTGGTCACAATTTGCCGTAACGCTCTTCGTACTGGGCCACCAGCTTGTTCATCAGCTCGGCCAGGCGCTTGGCTGCGAACGGGCTCATCACCACCCGGTGCAGCAGCTCGATCTCGACCTCCTGCGCGGCGCGGTCCCAGTTGTTGTTCATGCCGAAGTTCAGCACCACCTCTTCCTGCGTGGAGTTGGCGTTGGCAAAGTTGACGTATGAACTCTTGAGCTGGCCCGACCCCCACTTGATCCGCTGCGAAACAGCGCTGGGTTCGGCTGGGGGGCTGACCGTCTTGGCGGTCGAAGGGTGGGACTCAGGTGTGACGGTATCGGGCATGGGGTGCGCTCAGGGGGCTGTTGTGCGGGATAAAGGGCGGCTGACCTGTGACGCGTCGGCAAGGGCTGGAATCACAGGCGGATCCGCCAGTTCTTGGCCTTGGCACGGCCGCCGCCAAGCCAGGTTGTCAGCCAGCCGGCCGCTGCCGGCGCGGGATCGGGCACGGTCACAGGACGCGTGATGCCGGCCTTCTCAGGCGTGGCGTTGCCGTGCTGGTCGGTGGCGGTGGCGGTGGCGGTGGCGGTGGCGGTGTTGGTGACGGTGTCGGTGGCGGCGGCAGCAGGCCCTGCGCCCTGCATGCGCACGCGCACCGGCTGGCCGGCATAGCGTGCAGCACGGCCACGGCGGGGCCGCGCCATCGGCGCAAAGGCCAGCGAGATCATGCCGCCCACGCCACCGGTCAAGGCCGTCCACAGCGCGGAGTCGACCAGGCCGGCGTCGCCCAGCGCAGTCCCCTGACTGGCCAGTTGCAGCGGCGCATCAGGTTCGGCCAGGCTCAGGCGCACCGCGCCGCTACCCAGCGTGAAGCGGCCGCGGTAATCGCCACCGGGCTGGCCGTCAAGGTCGCCATCCAGGGCCTGGCCTTGGGGCGTGGTTATGGCGTTGTCGCCCGCACGCAGCAGCAAGCTGTACTCGCCGTCGGCCAGCGTGCCGGCGCTGGCGACGAATGACAGGCCGCGCCCATCCGGGTCGAGCAGCAGGTGGCCCGGCACATCCTGCCCGTTGCGCTGCAAGACCAGTATCGGCTTGGCCGCACGCAGGCCTGCCGCGGCAATGGGCTGGTTGAAGCGCACCCGCACACCACCGCCGGTGACCACCACCGTGCTGACCTGCAGTGGGCCATCCACCGTCGGTGGGTCTTGCGCGAACAGCGCGGCCAACTGCTCGGGGCTGAGCCGGCCCGGCTTGGCTGGCTTGTCCGGCGTTTGCGGCGAACCGTCATTGACCAGGAAGCCCAGGAACTGGGCGTTGGTGTGTGCCGTCTGGCCGACGACGCCAACCTGGAAGCTGTAGCTCGCGCTGGGGTCACGGCCAGTGAGCGCGCCGAGGCTGCTGCCATAGCCCAGCGACGACAAGCCCAGGCCGCCACCGAAGCCACCCTGGCCGCTGTATCCGCCAAGGCTGCCCGGCACCGCGCCGATCACTGGCTGTGCGGGCTGCGGCGAGATCGGCGGTGGTGGGACCACCGGTGGCAACACCGGGGGAGGCGGCGACGGCGGCGCAGGTGGCTCGGGCAAGGCATACACCGTGGCGCTCAGCACGGGCGCGGACCAGCGGTCATCGTCGTCGTCGACCATGACGACGATCTGGCGCGGGCCTGGCGTGGTGTAGACATGGCTGGCGCTGGTGGTGCTGCCGGCCAGTACCGAGCTCTGGCCGTCGCCCCAATCGATGCGCCAGGCCGATGCCTGATCGGCACCGACATCGCTGTAGGCCAGCGCGATCACATAGGGCGCGCCGACCTGCACCGTCGCCGCGCCGCTGGCGGCCACCTGCGGCGCCACGTTGCGCACCGCCACGTCAAAGGCGCGGCTGGCGCTGGCGCCACTGGGGTCGGTGACGCGGGCCACAAAGCGGACCGGCGCCGGCCCATCGGGGGCGGCCCAGACCAGGCGGCCGTCGCTGCTCAGCGTGGCGCCCATGGGGCCCTCTACCAAGCTGAAACTCAGCGCATCGCCGTCGACGTCTAGACCGGTCAGCGAATAGACCAAGGTGCTGCCTTCGTCGACTTGCAGCCCGGGCACTGGCAGCAGCGAGGGCGCATCGTTGACCGGCCGCACCGTGACGGTGACCAGCGCCTCGTTGCTGTCGAGCGCGCCATCGCTGACGCGGTAGCGGAAGCTGTCGGTGCCGTTGAAATCAGCGTCGGGCCTGTACTCGAACTGGCCGTCGCCGCGTAGCAGCAGCTGGCCATGGCCGGGCGCGACGGTGATGCGGGGCTGCAGCGCGCCGCTGCCGTCGTCGCTGTCGTTGCCGCGCACGTCGAACACCACCGGCTGGTCTTCATCGGTGGCCACCGCATCGTCGGCCGCCACCGGCGCCTGGTTGACGGCATTGACGGTGATGCGCACGGTGGCCGGATCGCTGAACAGCGCACCATCGCTGGCACGGTAGCGCAGGCTGTCGCTGCCGACAAAGCCGGGCTCGGGCGTGTAGACCAGCCGGCCCTGGGCACCGATCACCACGCTGCCATGGTCGGGCGGCTGCACGATCTCTAGGCTCAGCACCGAGCCATCGGCGTCGCTGTCGTTGGCCAGCACGTCGATGGTCACCGGCTGCCCACGCGAGGTCACGGCCGCATCGTCGCGCGCCACAGGCGGCAGGTTCACCGCCTGAATGAGCAGGTTCACCCGCCCCAGGTTGCTGCTGGTCTGGCCGTCGCTGATGCGGTAGAAGAAGCTGTCGGTGCCGGTGAAGCCATCGTTGGCGCGGTAGCTCACGCTGCCGTCGGCGGCTTGGGTGAGCACACCATGGGCCGGCGCGGTGAGCGCACTGATGCTGATGCGGTCGCCATCGGGGTCGCCGTCATTGGCCAACAGGTTCAGCGTCCGGTTGCTCATCCAGGGCAGGCTGAAGTTGTCGTCACTGGCCAGCGGCGCGCGGTTGCTTGCCACGACGAAGGCCACGTTGTCCACTGTGATCCGGCTGGTGGTGGCGCCAAAGCCCAGCAGATCAAAGCTCAGCAGCACCGGGCTGGTTGCGGCCACGGCCGACAAGTCCACGCGTACCGTCAGCGGGCCACTGCCACTGGCCGGCAGTTGCGACAGCGGCAGGCCGTTGAAGCTGATGCCCGCGGCGCTGAAGATGCGGCCATCGGCCTGGATGTTCAGCGCCGAATCGGTGCGGCTCAAGCCGATCGGGCCGAGCAAGGAGGCGCCACTGTTCAAATCCACCAGCGCCATCTCGAAGGCGTCGCCCACGCTGCCGCCGGCAGCGCCAAAGTCCCAGCCGACGATGTCGAAGGTCAGTGCCCGCGCACCCTGGGGAATGCGCAGCGCCTGCTGCAGGCTGGTGTTGAAGCGGCTGTCTTCACCCAACTGCGCCGCCGCGCCGACAAAACTGACCAGGCCGCGCGTGATCCAGCCACTGCTGGCGTTGTCGAAGCTGCCATTGCTGATGCCGCTGGCCAGCAGCCCGACGCGGCCGGTCTGGGCATGGGCAGCGGCGCGCTCAAGCATGTCGGATGCGGTGGGCAGGCGGCGCTCGCCCGGGCCCAGGCTGTCGGTCATCAGGCCGCTGCTGCCCGCGGCATGGGCCAGGCCCAGCACATGGCCGAATTCGTGGCTGATCAAGGTCAGCAAGTCCATGCGGCCGGCGGCGGCGCCGCTGCTGGCGCGCCAGGTGTTCAGGCTGTCGCCGGCACGGAACTCTTCGGCACGCTGTGGCGTGGAATCGATGAACCAACCGCGGCCTGCGCCGTCGTTGTCGAGGTAAACCGTGGGCCGGCCATCACCCCAGGCGGTGAAGCCGAGCAGGTCGCCCGACAAGTCGGCGACCACGATGTTGAGGCCCTCCAGCACCGACACATCGGCACCCAACCCGGCCCAGGCCGCACGCGCCTGCGCGGCCAGCGCGCCGATCTGGGCCTGGTTGGGGCCCATCTGCACCGCAGGCGCCAGCGTGGCGCCGGTGGCCAGCGCCGCGCCGACGTGGTAGGTCTTGGTATCGATGCCGCCGTCGTCGTCTTCCACCGTCAACGTCGCGCTACCGGAACCGAAGAAGCTGTGCGTCACCGTCAGGTCATTACCGGTGAGCACCGTGCCGTCGCTGAACGACCAGGTGATGGTGTGGGTGTCCAGCGTGCCCGGGTCGGTGAAGCTGCCGACGAAGGTGTAGGCGCCACCACTGGTGCCGCTGGGCGGCAGCACCGAGATGGCTGCCTCGGGCCGCACGTTGTCGACCAGGAACAGCACCGAAGCCTTGCCGTTGCCGCCGCTGAAGCTGGGCACGCTGTATTTGAACTGCAGCTTGGCTTCGTAGAAGTTCGGGCCAATGCCCGGCGGGTCGTCCAGGTAGACATGGTCGATGCGTTGGCTGGCACCGGGTTGCAGCGTGTGGGTGGTGACACTGCCATCACCCCAGTCGATCTCCACCGAATGCGCGGCCGGCAAGCCGCTGGGATCGGCCCGCACGAAGACCGAGACCGTCTGGCCCTCGTCGAACGGCACGACCTCGGGCAGCTCTGGCGGCGGGTCGACGATCCACTCCGGCGGCGCAAGCTCCAGCACCATCACGCTGGTGCTGGCGCTGGCCACGCCGGTGTCGTCGTCGGTAACCTTGAACACCAGCGTGTACAGGCCGGGCTCGATGGCGGCAAAGCTGGCCACATCGCTGTCGGCGATGGTGGACACCGCGCCAGTGGGCGAGGTGATGGTCCACAGCCGCTCATGCGTATCGGCCAGGCCGATGTCGGTGAAGCTTGCGCCGATGGTGACGGTGTCGAACTGGCTGACCACCTGGCTGCCGTCAACCGTGACTTCGGGCGCCACATTGGCCACGGTGACCGTGCTGCTGGTGCTGGCTTGGCCGCCGTCGTCGTCGTCCAGGGTGAGCGTCAGCGCAATGATGTCGCTGGCCGTGCCGGTGGGGTCGTCGTCGACAAACTCATGTTCGATCGTGTAGCTGGTCGTGCCCTTGGGCAGGTTGACCGTTTCAACCAGCGTCGCACCCCAATGCAGGGTCAGCACAAAGCTGTCCTCTGCGCTGGGGTCATCGATCTCCAGCAGGAAGCGGGCCTTCTCGCCTTCCTTGATGCTGTTGGCCAAGGGCGTGAGCTTGACCTTGGGCGCCACGTTGTTGACACGCAGCGTGGCCGTGGTGATGCCCACTGCGACGCCGGTGTCGTCGTCGACGAGCTTGATGCTCAGCTCGATGTCGTCGCCGTTGGTGGCGGTGGGGTTGTCGTCCTTGACGCTGATCGGGATCTCGAAAGTACCCGACCCTCCGGCAAAGGTCACGCTACCGATGGCGCTGCCGCCGCCGGCCCAGGTGGCCTTGACGATGTGCTTGTCGAAGATGCCCTTGTCGGTGAAGCTGCCGCGCAGCACGGTGCTGCCGCCTTCGTCGATGGTGGGCAGGTCAAACGCCAGGCTGTTGATCTCGGGCTTGCGGTTCTGCACCTGGTAGGCCTGCGTGCGCTCGCCCCGTCCGTTATCGTCGTCGGTGATCACCACCTTCAACGTTCGGTTGTCCAGCGGCGTGCCGGCCGAAGGTTTGTCGTCGTCGATGAGCTTGCTGGCGGTCCAGGTACCCGGGCTGCCAGGCACCGGCAGCGAAGTGATGGCGCCGGCACTGCTGCTGCCGTCACCCCAGAACACCTGCACGGTGTAGCTGTCCTTGCTCATTGCCAGGTCGGTGAAGGTGCCGGTGACGACCAGGGTCTCACCCTCGGGCACTGCGTCCATATTCAGCGTGATGGTGCTGCCCACCAGCGGTGGCACGTTGAGCACGGTGAGCACCGCGGTGTCGTTGTCCTTGCCGATGACGTTGGTCCCGGTCACCTTGATCACAACACTGTCTGCCGCGCTGCCAGTGGGGTTGTCGTCGGCGTAGATGCGCGACAGCACATAGGAGGTGGTTCCCGGCGGCAGCGTGACCTCCACCACCGAGCCCGGGCCATCGGCCCAGACGATGCTCAGTTCCACCGGCAGCGCCGGGTCGGCCGGGGCGAAGCTGATGGTCAGCTGGGCGGCCTCGGCTTCGAAGATCGTGGTCTGCGACAGCTTGGCCTGCAGGCCCTTGGAGAAGCGCACATCGTCGAGGAAGAAGACCTGGCTGAACAGGCTCTCCAGGCTGCTGATCTCGTCGGCAAAGCCGTCGAACTCGTCGAACGAGACCTTGACCTTGCCGTCGGGATCGAGCACCTTGATACTGAAAGTGGCAACCTTGCCCTTGAAAGTGTCGGGCACTTCCACCGCATAACTCTTGCGCTCGAAGAAGCTGGGCTGCAGCACCACGGGCGGCAACACCACATCTTCCAGCCCCGGGTCCAGCTCTGTGCCATGGAACGTGACCTGGATGCGCATGTCGGTGGTGGCAATCAGCGGCGCGAAGATGTTGAAGCTCAGCAGCGGCTCGTCGGTAGGCACCAGCAGCCGGTTGTGGGTGATCTCGTCCAGGTTGATCACCGAATCGACCACGTACTGGACGAAATCGGCTGCGTCGCCACTCAGGTTGGCGGTGAGCAAGGTCTTGACCATCTGCCCGCCGCCCATCAGCAGTGCGTAGTTGGAGCTGCCTTGCGGCAGGCTGCTCTTAAGCAGCAGGTCGAGTGCGCTCTTGAGGTACTTCTTCAGGTTGTCAGGGCCGACCGGGTTGACAAATTCGCCGCCGGGCGTGAGCTTCATCGACTCTTTGAGATTGAAGGCGTCGAAGCCGGCATCAACCAGCTTGCCAATCGCGCTCTCGGCCAAAGACCAGATCTTGTTCGAGGCTTCGAGCTTGAGCTTGTTCTTGGAGTCGGCAGCCCAGTTCTTCTCGTACCAGGTCTTGTAGCCCTCTGACGCACCGGGCCCAGGCGCCTCAGGGATGTCAAAGGTGTCGGCCTTGGCCTTGTTGGTCAGCGAGTCCAGCAGCTTGCCCAGCGTGGCGTCCCACAGCTTGCCCCAGACCTTGTCGATGGCCGCGTTGGCGGCGCTGCCGGCCAGGGTCTTCAAGTCGGTTTCGAAGACAAACAGCCCGCCGATATCGATCTTGCTGCCCAGCACCGGAATGGTGATGGCAAAGCCCTCACCACCCTGGAACGACCAGCCCGGCAGCTCGTAGGACAGCGGAAAGCGCGCGGTGTCGCCGCCGGCCACGCGCCGGTACAGCGACTGGCGCAGGCCGTTCTCGAAATTGCCGTTGAACACCGACGGCACCGGCTCGCTGCCCTTGGTGACCTCGGTGTTGTCGGTATCAAAAGGCACGCCGACCGCGCCACTGAGCGGCCTGGCGTCGGCGCCGCCGCCGGTGGCGCTGTAGTACCAGCCGTCGCCAATGCCTTCCCACACCGCGCCGGGCAGCTTCCAAGGCTCGGTTGAGGCGCCACCACCACCGAGCGGATTGCTCCAGTACCAGGGCGAGGTGTTGAAGACATAAGTCGGGAAACCGAAGGTGGTGCGCGCGACCACGCCTTCATCGCTGATGCGGCGGTAGATCGGGTTGTTGGCAAACGTCAGCAACGAGGTGTCTGTGGTGCCGGCATACCACTGCCACACCCGGCTGTGCGGGCCACCCAGGCCGAACTCGATGCCCACATTGAACAGGCCCAGCAGATCGATCGACTTGCTCAGCTTGAAGTCGTCACGGGTGAAGCCGGCGGCGCCGTTGAGCCAGATTTCCAGGTCGTTGCCGCTGATGGCGATGCCGTTGGGCGTGGCGGTCACCCCTTGGGTGCTGGCCACCTCGACCCCAGCGGCGGTGACCGTGATGGTGCCGGGCGCCGCAGTCTGGTAGTAGTTGTCGAAGAAGCCGATGTTCTCCCAACGCATCACATTGGGGTCGCTGAAGTCGGCGTAGGGGATGTCCAGCGCCAGGCCGAAGGTGGCGGCCCATTTGAGGAACGCCGCGATGCCGGCCTGGATGCGGTTGAGCGCCGGCACTGCGGGCTGCGCACCCGGCACCACCGCGGCCACCACGGTGGCCAACGCGAGCGTGGCATTGACGGCCTCCAGCGCTTTGGCAACGGGCACGTCCAGCGCAGGCTGCTTGAAATCATGCGGATCCAGCGTGGTCATCTGGATGTTGCCCACGGTGGGGTTGCGCACACCCAAACGCTGAATGATCTCGCTGTTGACCACCGTGCCACGGCTGTGGCTGAGGAAGTGCAAGGGCGAGCCGAACAGCTTGCCGCCGGTCTTGATGTTCAGGTCGGCGAGTGAGGCATAGATCGCGTCGGCCGCGGCCTCGGCAAAGCCGGCGTCACTGATGTCGGATTCCTTGTACCAATCAGAGACCAGCACCACCGCCTTGCCGGCCTGCAGCGCCGCCGCGCCGATCAGACCGGTCTTGGGATCAACCCACTGGCCGGTGTTCTTGTTGTAGGCCAGCACCACGCCGCCGCCGCTGGCGCCCGTGATCAGCGCAGCCAGGTCCATGAAAGCCGCGGGCTGCTTGTACGGGTCGTCGCTGAGCACCTGCGACGGGTCGAGCTGGAAGCCGTGGGTCAGGATGGTGACGCCATTGAACGGCGCGCCGGTTTCGATCGGCTTGGCCAGGAAGCTGGTCGATTCGGTGAAGGTATTGCCATTGGCAAGCAGCCGAACGCCCCAGTAGTAGCGCTGACCGGCGGTGAGCTCGGACGGGTCGTAGCCCAGATCGACATGGGTGGTGCCGGCGGGCAGGATGGCCGAGGTCCAGACCCGGTTCGGGTTGTTGTCGGTGACCTTGACGCCGCCCACGGTCTGGCCGATCTGCCAGGTCGGGGCAGACTCCCAGTTCTTGGTACGCGGTTGCGGTGGATCGTCCGGCCACAGGCCCGAGCCCGGCGGCAGCGTGCTGACGAAGACCTCCACCGTGTATTCGGTGGTCCCGAGTTGCTCGGTGTCAACTTCCCAGGTGAAAGTGAGGTCGCCGCCGCCATGGGCGTCAAAGCTGCCCTGCGGTGCGATCAATGTCAGCGGATCGTTCGGTTGCACCGCCAAGCCACGGAAATTGCGCGACACGGCAATGCCGGGCATGTTGACCGTCAGCGCCGGGAACGGATCCGCCGGGCCCACGTTGTCCAGCGGCCGACGCCGCAGCATCTCGGGATCGTCAGCGGTGATGTCCACCGCCTTCTTGATCAGGTTGCGGACGTCGAAGACCAGGATGTCGCCAGCGCCGCGGTAGTTGACGTAGAGCTTGCGGTTGTCCGACGAGAGCTCGATCTCGGTGGCAAAGGCCATCGGGATCGGCGTGGTGGCGCCCAGGATCCTGGGCGCGCCCTTGAGGCCGAATGGGTCCTGCACCACTGCCACTTTGGAGCCCACGGCATGGCTGTCCATGTACTCGATTGCGGTCTGGGTGTCGCCGGTGCCGAAGATCATCGGCACGTTCCAGTCGACAACAAAGGCATAGCTCAGGTCGGGCAGGATCGCCACGTCGACCGCGTTGCGCACCGTCAGCTGGAAGAACTGCTGGACGTTGTTCGACAGCTGCAGGTTGATGCCTTGCAGCGTGGCGGCGAACGAGCCGGTGGGGTCGTTGTTGGTCACCGTCAGCGCCTGCAGCGCCTGGCCGGTGGCCGCGCCGCCGAGGCGGGCGGTGAAGATCATCTTGTCGGCAAATGCCGTGGCCTTGATGCCATAAGGCTCGATGCCGACGTCGATGTTGCCGATGATCTTGCGGAAATTGCGCTCATTGGGCGGGTTGGGCTGGGCCGCGGTGGGCACCGGCCGGTCGGCCTCATCGACGTTGATGACCAGCACCTTGCCCTTGTCGCGGCCGCCGCGGGTCCAGGCCTGGGTGCCACCGAACAGTTCGGTAGCCGGTGCGGTGAGGTACAGCCGGGTGCCATCGGCGTTGACCGCCAGATCCAGAATGCGGCCGGTGGCCGACATGTCCGACGGGATGGCGATGACGTCGACCACCTGGTGCAGCGTGCTCGAGCCTGGGTTGATGTCGATGACCCAAACCGAGCCCAGCGTGGCGACATAGAGGTAGCGGCCCAGCGGGTCCAGCGAGATGGCGGTGGGCCGCGCCGCGGTGACGCCGGCAAACTTGAGCTTGATCGGATCAAGCTCGGGCGTGTTGCGGTCCATGTCGCTGCCACGCAGCGCCACGCCATCGATGATGTAGACGCCCGGCGGCTTGCCGCCACTGGCATCGGTGAGGGCAAAGGCCCGTGCCAGGTCGGCGCTGGCGGCAGTGGCCATCACGGTCTGGCCGAGGTCGATGACCTTGACCACGGCTTCGACACCCGCCTCGCCAAAACGGTTGGTGTCGATGATGGACACGCCGTTGATGAACTCGCCGTCGACCACGACGAAGCCGCCGCTGAACGAATAACCGCCCGGGTTGTGGATGCGGAACAGGCCACTGTCTTGCACTGTTCCCACTGCGGCCACGCCACCGTCGACCGCGCCTGGCGGTGCGTCGTTGCGGCGCACCAGGATGTCGGCCAGGCCCAGCACGACGTCCACCGGCACCGTCACCACCAGCAAGGCATCGGTGGCGGCGCCATCGGGCTTGACCTCCACCTCGCGCCCGCCCTGGCGGAATACCACTTTGGCGCTGGCGCCGCCCAGGTTGGCGCCGGTGATGACGATCTGGCCGCTGGCGGCAACAAACGTCGGTTCGCCGATGAGTTTGGGTGCCGCAGCGGTGCTCACCGCCGGCGTGGGCACCGACACGCGGATGCGCGCATCGGTGGTGCCGGCATCGAGCGGGATCTTGTACTCGATCGGCTTGCCTGCCCAGGTGCTCCACAGCGTGAGATTGGCGGCCTGCAGCGCGATCGGGAAGGTGACAGTGCCCAGATAGGCCATCAGCCCGATCAGGCTGGTCGAGCCCATCAGCAGCAACGCCGGATTGAAGAAATTGCTGAGGTCGACGGTGATGTGGCGCACCGGTTGCGCCGCCTTGGCGATCAGGATATTGCCGTTCTGCGACAGGCCCGGCCAGGGCGGCGAGGTGCTGCGCGCATAACCGTCGGTACCGACCACGCCGCTGTCCACCGCGGCCCAGTACTTCTGCATGCCGGTGCCGGCAAGGTCGCTTTCAACCTCGACGAAGAAGTACACCGTCTCGCCCGCGGCCAGGCCATCGCCCACCGGCACAGCAATCTGCACCGGGCCGTTGACCAAGCCGCCGCCGCCCTGGATGTCCAGGTTGAAGGCAGCGCTGAAGGCCATGATGTCGGGTAACGGTACGGTCAGATCGGTAGCCTGCAGCGTGCTGACCTTGACCGTGGTACCCGCGGCCAGCTGGCCGGCGCCAAAGGACACCAGCTCGCCGCCATTGCCCTGCACCACCGCCGGGCCATTGCCCACCAGCACGGTGCCGGTCTGCGGCTGCATCACCCGTACCGGGATCACCTGCTCGGCCGAGCGGTGGATCACCGTGACCGTGGTCTCGCCCTCGGCCAAGGCCACCAGGTGGCCATCGGCCGAGATGCCAAGCACGCTGCTGTCACCAACGTGGTAACGGGTGCCGTCAGCGGCCGTGCTGATGTACTGCCCTTCGCTGAGCTGGACCACCAGCTGGCGCTCGGTGCCGGGCGTCAGCGCCAGGCTGTCGGGGTAGGCGTCGATACCGAAGTAGTAGGCCAGCAGGTCGGACGCGGTGCGCGGCTTGCCCACCGCCACCACGGTGGCGGCCGAGATGCCGCCGCGGCTGGCCAGCAACTCGGTGTTGCCGTCGGTGCGGGCGGTGAGCACGCCGGCGAAGCTCAGGTTGGCCACGGTGCTGTTGCCGCTGGCCAGCGACACATAGTCGAGCGGCAGCGCCACCGTGGCGCCATCGTCGAAGCGGCCGGTCAGCGCGATCTGCAATTGGTCGCCAGCCTGCAGCTTCAAGGCGCGGTGCTGGAAGTCGATGGCCACCAGCCTGGCGTTGCTGATGTCGATGGTCAGCGTGGCCGGGCCCGAGGACGAGTAACCGTCATCGGCACTGAGGGTGACAGTGGCCAGGCCGGTGAAGCCGTCATCGGGCCGGAAGCGCAGCGTGCGGCCGTCGGCCACGATGCTGGCCTGCCCGCCGGTGCTGCCCAGCACACGCAGGCTGAGGCGGTCGAACTCGGCATCGGCCAGCACCGAGCCCAACGGGCGCTCGATGTCGAGCTCGACATAGGTCTTCAGCAGCGTGGTGCTGAGGGTGGGCGCCTGGTTGGGCGCGTAACCGAGGTTGGCATACAGCAGCTGCGAATCGCTGGCGTCGACATCGCCGTCAAGGTCAAGGTCGGCCGCCGGGTCGTAAGCGCCGCCGCGAGCGGCGGCCATCAGCTCGGCGTCGCGGCCATCGACGCGCTGGTCGCCGTTGATATCGCCGGCGACGAACAAGCGCAGGCCGTAGCCACCACTGCCGGCACCGCTCAGGCTCAGCAGCTTCAGGCCCGCTGCATCGACGCGGAACAAGGCATAGGCCTGGTTGCCAACCACGCGGCTGAGCACCGGCACCAACCCCGCCATCGTGGGCAGGGCTGGCGCCAGCCCACCCGCGCTGCCTTGCACCACCACGCCCAGCAACACCGCGCCGCCAGCGGTGGAGGCGATCTCGCTGGGCCGCACCGACAGTGCGTACAGCGCCTGGCCACCGGCGGCGAGCGTGCCGTTCACCACCGGGCCCAGGTAGCCCAGTGCGGCGCCCAGATCGCCCGCCAGGGCCTGGCGCTGCACCGTGCTGCCGCTGTAGCGGATGGCCTCGCCGGAGACACCGTCGCTGACCAGGCTGAGCCGGCCCGCTGCGTCGTAGGCATAACGCGTGGCGCTGGCGGCGCTGAGGTTGCGCACGCCGACCAGACGGCCGCTGGCGTCATAGCTGTAGTTGAAGATGCGCCCGTCGGGCGCTATCACCGCGGCCACGCGGCCTTGGTCGTCGCGCACGAAACGGATCATGTCGCCGCTGGCGGCGGTCAAGCCGCTGTCGCTGACCGCCAGGCGCACACCGTCGGTGTAGGCGATGGCGGTGATGCCACCGGCCGCAGTCAGCTCGTAGCGGGTGCCATCCGGAGCGGCCAGCGTGTACTGCGCGCGCTCGATGCTGAAGCTGGCCGGGTCGTAAGGCCGGGCGCCGTCCAGCGTGTAGTAACGGTCGACGCCGCGCATCAGCTTGGTGGGCATCGACTCCAGAGCCCAGGCCACGCCGGCGTCGGCCACCCAGCGCGGCAGCCAGTACACCACGCCGGCCTCGATGCGCTGTTCGGCCTGGAAGGTGAAGCCCGCGCGCTGCCCGCTGGGCAGCGTGAGGAACAGCCGCGTGCCCTCGCGCAGCGGCGTGGCCGCGGTGCTGCCCTCCGGCGGCGCGGCCAGGTTGGTGATCAGGTCGACATCGCGCCAGGCCAGGCGCCAGCCCAGACCGAACTCGCCAGCCTGGTCAGTGGCCAGGGCGTCGTTGTGGCGCGCCAGGTCGATGCTGTGGCCGGCCAGCGTGGCGCTGAAATCGACATCACTGCGCAGCAGCGTGGTGCTGCCGGCGCCGCGCAGCTCAAGCGTCAGCTCGGCCAGGCCCGAGCGGCCGGCGACATCGGTGGCCAACAGCCGCAGCCGGTAGAAGCCGGCTTCATACAGCGCCGGGTCCAGCGTGGCGAGCGTGCCCAACACGCTGCTGTGGCCCTCGGCCACCAGGGTGTAGTTTGCGCTGCCGCTGCGCGCAATCTCCAACCGCCAGAGGTCAAGGTTGCTGTCCAGCACCTGGCCGGAGATGTCAGTGGCGCCCGCCAGCGGGCTGGCCGCGAGCAAGGGTGACAGGCCGACCACCGGCGCACTGACGTCCAGCGGGTCGCGCACCTTCAGGTACTGGCTGACCGTGCTGGTGTAGCCGTCCAGGTCGGTGGCCTGGGCCACCAGCAGGTACAGGCCGCTGGCCGGCGGCACGAACACCGCACGGCCGCGGGCGTCGAGCGTCAAGGCCGCGCCGTCGAGCGTGAGGCTGCGCGAAGCCACCGCCGAGAAGGCATCGGCCAGCACCGTGATGGCCACCGGCTGGCCCGGCACACCGGCAAAGCTGGGCGTCAGCGAAATCGTCACGGCCGGGCCCTGCGGCAGCGGGGTGACGCGCAAGGCCACGCCGCGCTCGACCACCGTCTTGCCGTCGCTGACGTTGACGATGACCAGGTAATCCCCGGCCTGGCCGGGGCCAGGCGTCCAGCGGAAGACACCGCTGGCGGCATCGATGCTGGCGCCTTCGGGCAGGCCGCGGGCGCCGAAGACCAGGGTCTCGTTACGGTCGGGGTCAGTGGCCACCAGCGTGAAGGCCAGCGTGTCGCCCAGCGCCACCTGGTGGTTGATGAAGGCCGGCACCGGCGCGCGGTTGACATCGGCCACGCTGAGCTCGACCGTGAGCTGGTCTTCGGCATCGGCCGCATCACGGGCGGCAAAGCGGAGCAGGTACTCACCGGCCTGGTCTTGCGTCGGTATCCACTCGAACAAGCCGTTGGACGGGTCGAAGAAGCTGCCTGCCGGCAAGGCGCCCACCGGTGCGTAGACCACCGCGTCGCCGTCCGGGTCGCCCGCCAGCAGGCTGAACTGGATGACTCGGCCCTCCTGCCCCGCCTGCTTGGGCAGGCCGGTGAACAGTGGCGGCCGGTTGACAGGGCTGACGACGATGTCGAAGGTCTCGCTGCTGCTGGCCGCGCCGTCGCTGGCGGTGATGGTCACGCCGCTGTAACGACCGGCGTGGAAGTAGTTGGTGCTCCAGCGCAGTTCGCCGGTGGCGGCGTTCAGCGTGGCACCGGGCGGCAGGTTGCTGGCCGTGTAGGCCAGCGTGTCGCCATCGGCATCGCTGGCGGTCAGGTTGACGACCAGGGTCTGGCCTTCGGCCACCGTCTGCTCGCCCACCGGCAGCAATACCGGCGCGGCGTTGCTGCTGCGCACGACCAGGCGCACGGTGGTGGTGTCGGCACCGCCGGTGGAATCGGTGACGGTGACCTGGAAGCTGTGCTCGCCCAGATCGGCCAGTGTGGGCGCCCAGGTGAACACCGCCGTGCCGTAGACCACGCCCGGCACCAGGCTGGCGCCAGCGGGCAGGCCGTTGGTGGTGAAAGCCAGCGGGTCCTGGTCGAGGTCGCTGGCGCGCAGCGTGAAGCTGGTGGTGCGGCCTACTACCGCCACCTTCGGGGTCACCGGGGCCAGCAGCGGTGGCTCGGTGGGCGATTCGGACGAGATCACGAAGCTGCGGCTGCCGGACAAGACAAAGCGCTCGCCCTGACCGTCGCCATCGTCGCGCGCGGTGAGGGTGACAACAAAGTCGCCGCGGTCGCGATCGCCCGGCGCGATGCGCAGTACGCCGATGCCATTGCCGCTGGCGATGAAGCTGGCAAAGCGCGGCAGGCCGGCAAAGCTCAGCGTGATCGGGTTGCCGTCGGGGTCGACGACATTGATCGGCAGTTCGATGACTTCGCCCTTGGCCACCGTCTGCAGTCCGATCTCGGGCAGCACCGGCGCACGGTTGGCGTTACGCACCAGCACCGGCACCGACACCGTGGTGGCCAGTGGCGCTCCGGTGCCGTCGCCATCGTCGGTGGCACGGAAGACCAGGGTGTAGTTGCCGCTCTGTTGGTAGCCCGGGGTCCAGGTCAGCTGTGCGGTCTGGGCGTCGAACACCGCGCCGTCGGGCAGCGACAGCGCCTCGTAGTGCACCGTGGCCTCGGTGGTCTCGGGCTGGAACAGGGTGCCGTCGGTGGCCCGGCCGGGGATGGCGAACAGCGGGTTGTCGGGGTCAAAGGCGAAGGCGGTGAAGCTCAGGCGCTGGCCTTCTAGCACGTTCAACGCGTCCAGCGGATCGAACTGCGGTGCGCCGTTGACGTTGGCCACGCTGAGTTCGAGCATCACTTGCGAACGCACGCGGTTGTCGTCGGCCCAGATCGCAATGCTGTAGATGCCATGCTGGCTGAAGCCGGGCGTCCACTCGAAGATGCCGGTCAGCGGGTGCAGGAAAGCGCCTTCGGGCAGGCTCGGACTGCTGAAGCGGATGGGGTCGCCGTCGGCATCGCTGGCGTTGAACTGGATGCGGATCGGGTCGCCCTCGCGCACCGCGCGTGCTGGCACGCCGCTCAACTCGGGCGGCGCGTTGGCCGGCAATACGGTGATCTGGAACGAGGCCTGGGTGGTCAGTTGGCCGTCGCTGGCCAGCAGCCGCACATCGCGGTAGATGCCGGCCGCGCCATGGCCGGGCAGCCATTCGATGCTGCGGCCCACGGCGTCGAAGACCATGCCCGGCGGCAGGTGGTCCATCGCCAGGCCGATGGTCTGGCCGTCGGCGTCACCGGCATCAAACAGGATGCGCAGCAACTCGCCTTCACGCAGCGTGTAGCTGGGGTCCACGCCAATCAGTTGTGGCGCATGGTTGCCGCCCGCCACGTTGATGCCGAAGGCCTGGGTCGCGGACGCGCCGCGGCTGTCGATCGCCCGCAGCACCACGGTGGCAGTGGCCGGCGTGCCGGCGGCTGGCAGCCAGTTGAGCACGCCGGTGGCCGCGTCCAGCACCATGCCTTGCGGGCCGGACAGCAGCAGGTAGCGCAGGGCGATGCCGTCGGGGTCGATGGCCTGCACCGCGTACTGGTAGGCCTGGCCTACTGCCGCCTCGGTCAGCGGCTGGCTCAGCAGCAGCGGCGCGGCATTGGGATAAGGCAGCGCATAGATGCCGGTACCCAGGTCGGCCCGCTCGCCCAGGCTGCTGGTCAGCGTGACGGTCTGCAGCACCGACGACTCGCCCGGTTGCAGCCCGCTGCCGGTGCCGGCCAGGTCGATCAGCCACAGTCCGTCCTGGCTGACCGCGCCCTGCGGCGTGACGCCGAAGTAGCGGCCCGGGTCCAGCACCAGTTGCAGCGGCGGCAGCAGCGCAAAATCTGAAATGTTGGTCACCCGCAGGTCGTACGAGACGGTGCCGGTGGCGCGGTTGGAACGTGCCGACTCGAACACGATCTGCACGTAGGGCGAGAAGTCACTCACCGCCGTGAAGCGACTGCTCACGTTGTCCACCAGCGCCAGACCTTCGCTGCTGCGCACGCCGGCCCTGACGGTGACCTCGATCACGCCCGGCTCCAGCGCATCGAGGCGCAGTGTGACGGTGCGGGTGCTGGCGTCGTAACTGGCGCTGCGCACCGACAGCAACTCGCCATCGCGGCTGACCGCGTAGTTGGCGGTGTTGATGACCGAAGCCACGGCGGTGGTCGAGCCCGCCAGCATGTCGTGGTCGAAGCTGATGCTGATCTCGCCCATCGGCAGCGGCACCAGGGCGCCATCGGCCGGCGTGATGCGCAACACCTTGGGCGCAACCAAGGGCGCGATCACATCGACCCGGCCGGCGCTGGCCACCAGCAGCCGGCCGTCGGCGGTGGTCAGCAGTTGCTCGGCACCCGGCCCGCCACGGGCCAGCGCCACACTGCGCAGCGTGACGGTGTCAACCATGTACAGGTTGGCGCCCGCATCACCTGCACGCAGCTTGCTGCTGACAAACAGCAGGCCAGCCAGCGAGGTGCCCGTGCGACCGAAGGCGATGGAATCGAGTGCTGCGTCCAGCCGCAACTGCACCTGGGCCCGGCCGCGGGCATCAAAGCTCAGCAACTCGCCGCGCTGCGGCCAGCGGCTGCCCCACAGCGTGCCATCCGGCGCCACGGCCAGGTCGTCGACCCGGGTATCGCTGAAGTGCTGGAAGCTGCGTGTGGCCGGGTCGAAGCGCTCGACACCATCGGCTGACGACACGAAGAACACGCCCTTGGCCGCATCCCAGGCCAGCGACTGGGTCAGGCCGTCGCCATAGCGGTTGAGGATGGCCAAGGTGCTGGCGTCGAGTTCCAGCAGCGCGCCGCCGCCCGAGGTGGCCCACAAGCCGCCGCGGCCGTCGAAGGCCAGGTCAAAGATGGGCTGGTCCAACTGGGCCTGCGGCGACAGCACCAGACCACCGTCCTGGTCGAACAGGTACAGCGCGCCGCGGTTGGCGCCGCCGCTGGCGATGAAGTTGCCATCGCCCCGGTCCAGCAGTGCCAGCGGCGCGATGCCGGCAAAGCTGGTGCCGATGCCGGTGCCGAAGGCCGCGCCGCTGAACGGTGCCAATACCTGGGTGTACTGCGAGGGTTGGCTGGGCTGCAATGCCGGCACGCCGGCCTCGGCCTGGTTGAACAGCGGGTTGGTCGACGGCGCGGTGCCGGGCGTGGGCGGCTGGCCGAGGTCAACCGTGGTGGCCCCGGCGCTGGGTGTGCTGCCCAGGTTGCTGCCGCTGCCGTCGCTGGGAATACCGGCGGTGGGCGGCCGCTCGGTGTTGCCGGCCTTGTCGGTGGACAGGGCCAGGAAGTCGTAGACCTTGCCCGCCTCGCCGATGAACACGCCGAAGCTGTCGCTGCTCTGGCGCTGCCAGATCGTCCAGTCGCCGCCGTCGGCACGCACATAAACGGTGGTGTGGCGCAAGCCCGAACCCCCAGGCTCGTCTACCGCGGTCCAGCGCACCAGGTAGTCGCTGCCCCCGGCGGTGACCTGGGTGGCACTGACGCTGCTCACCGGCGCCGCGGCATCGAGGCGGTGCACGATCTCTTGGGTGGTGACCGGGGCCTGGGTGTCTAGCAGCACCTGGGCCGAGGCGCGGATCTCGCTGCCACTGGCGGCACCAAAGGCACTGGTGGCGCTGTAGCTGACAAAGCCGGCGCCGGCGCCCTGGGCGTTGTCGGGTGGCAGCAAGCCGCGGGTGGCGTCGCGCAGCACCTCGCCGGTTTCAGGATCGATGGCTTGCAGCACCCAGCTCGCGGTGCGGGTGGTGGTGTCGATGCCGGCCGAGACCCGCAGCACATAGCCCTTCGAGGCGCGGAAATCGAAGTCGCCCTGGAAGTTGGCGCGGTTGCCGGGCACGCTGATGCTGATGTCGCCGATGCGCATGTCGCCGAGGCGGAAACTACGTTCGCTCAGGTCCGCATCGAGCACGCTGATGATGCGCACCTCGCTGGCCGTGCTGCCCGAGGCGGTCGGGTTCTGGAAGCGCACCGTGTACGGCAGCGTGGTGGCCGCCGGCACATACTGCAACGTACCCTCGCCCTGCGGGCCGCTGATCGACGCGCTGCCCTGGGCCTGTTGCGCCTGGGCAAAGAGCGCTTGCAGTTCCAGGGGGCTCAGGCTGCTGTCGGCCGCCACCGAGGCAAACTCGGGCAGCGTCACGTTGGGGTCGAAGCCCAGCCAGGGCGAAAAGACGTTGAAGGCCTGGAAGTAGGTTTGCTGGGCCAGGCCGAGGTTGAAATCGGCGAAGTTGGGCAAGGCCGGAATCGGGATCGCGTACTCGCCACATTCGTCGGACGAGCGCACATCAAAGCCGGCCAGCGGCGCCATCGTACCGGGCACATCGCCATACCACTGATGCACCTGGCTGAAAAACGCCGCCAGGCTGGACGGGCTGGCGATTGCCGCCCCGGCCGGGCCGATCAGCGCGCCGCTGGCCAGTACCGCCAGCGTGCTGACCACCTTGGGGTCGAGCCGGATCGGCGGCGCCTGATCTTCGGGCCGCAGCAGACCGCCCTCTTCCAGCGCAGCCAGGTAGGCCAGCGTCCAGGTCGGCTCGTCCACCGCCAGGTTCACCAGGTTGGACAGGCTGCGGATTTGCTCACGCAGCTGGTTGCGCAGCAGCGTGGCCTCGGCACTGTCCACGCCGGCCAGCAGCGCCAAGGCATCGGCCTTGGCCTGGTTGTCGGCCAGGATGGCGCTGCGCAGGCGCTGCGCCTCGGTGGTCTGCCGGGCCACGAACTCGGCCCGCGTCATCGCAGTGGCGGAGGCCATCACGTTGAAGCGGAAGGGCATGAACAGGACCTCGCACTCGCCGGGCACCGGCAGGCGCGGGTTATCGAAGATCTCACGCAGGTCGCCGGTCAGGCCCTCCACGCCACCGGCCAGCACATCCTGTTGGGCCCAGTCGGGGCGGGCGTCGTAGAGCGCGCGCTTGAAGGCTTCGAAATCGCGGTCGGCCAGGGCCTGCATGCCCGGGTAGGTGGCCACCGTGAAGCTCATGCCGACATAACCCCCCGCAGCCACGTCCAGCGCATAGCCGCTGGCCAGCATGAAGCCGTTGGTATTGGTCTCGGAATCCAGGCTGGCCCAGGGCACGTCGCTGCGCTGGCCATCGGGCGCACCGCGCACGTTGGAGTTGAAGGTCAGGAACGGCAGGCCGTAGACCTTGGCGTTGTCGCCGATCTCGGGTGCACCAAAACTGAACTGCACATACGGCGTATCGACATTGGTCAGGCTTTGCAGCGATATGCCGTACACCCCGGTCTGCCCCGCCGGCACCACCCGTGGCCCGCCCAGGCCGATCGTCACATCCAATGGCAGCGCGGCCTCGATCAGGAAACGGTAGGGCAATACCGCCAGCGCGCCGTCGGGGTTGGACACTGCCACGTCGTACAGGCCATGGGGCTGGCCCCGCAGGTCCCAGATGGCGGTGATGGTGGTGGCGTCGACCACCTCGTAGCGGACAGGCTCGATCTCGGCAATGCCTGGGCGCACCAGCTTGACCAGGGCCTCGGGCTTGAAGCGCGCGCCGGTGATGGTGGTGGTGACCCAGCGGCTGTCGCCGCCCTGGTCTTGCACGATG
The DNA here is from genome assembly GCA_038207685.1 of Burkholderiales bacterium. Lineage (GTDB taxonomy): Bacteria > Pseudomonadota > Gammaproteobacteria > Burkholderiales > Burkholderiaceae_C > Pseudaquabacterium. The sequence goes on along the minus strand of JBBQZM010000003.1, from coordinate 21,623 downwards.
TCGGTCAGCGAGAAGGGCAGCGCCTTGACCGTCAGCGTGGCTGGCATGTTGGCCTGGGTGCCGGAGCGGCCCTGCACCAGCACGTAATAGTCGCCGGCCAGCGACGACGGCACCAGCGCGGTGGGGCTGGCCGCCAGTGGGTCTTCGGCACTGGCGTCAAAGGCGAAGCCCGAGGCCACGTCGCCGTAGCGCACGTAGATTTCGTTGGCCGAGCCCGGGTCGCTGGCGTTGAACTCGAAGCGCAGCGTCTCGTTGGCCGCCACGGTGACGCGGTACAAGCGCTGCTCGCCCGGCGACAGCGTCAACGCCTGCGTCACGCCCAGGCGCAACTCGGGCACGGTGACGCCGATGGCGTCGGCCGACGCCGTGGTGTTGTTGCGCTCGTCAACGCCCTCGTAGACCTCGTTGAAGATGTCTGTGCGCACGATGATGCGGTAGCTGCCGGCCTTGGCCGGTGGCAATGCGGCACTGAGCACTCCGCTGTAACTGGCCCCCGCGACCAGGCCGCCGCTGTGGTTGACGCGGCCCAGCAGCACATCGCCCAGATCCCAATTGCTGTCGGACGACAGGTAGAGCGCGTCGGTCCAGCTGCCGCTGGCGTTCTCCAGCGCCTGGTTGCTGATGGTGAAGCCGATGGTCAGCGGCCCGCCGCTGGCCGCCAACGGCGGCAAATCGATGTTGCTGACCACCAGGTCGGACGGCGGTGGCCGCTCGATCAGCACCGGGTTGGCCGAGGCGGTGGTGTTGTTGCCTTCGTTGCCGGCTTCGAAGACCACGCCGCGTGGGCTGTAGCTGTTGCCCACATCGGTGACCACGAACACGTAGTAGGCGCCGACCAGGTCGTTGGACAGCCGCAGCGATTGATCGGCCTGGTAACTAACGCCGGCAGCCAACGCGCCGTTGTGCGTGACCTGGCCCAGGTAGCGGTCGGCCACCGGGTCGAGGAAGGCGTCGGCCGAAAGGTAGATGCGGTCAATCCACGGCCCGGCCGGTGTTGTTGCACCGCCCAGGTTGGCCACCGTGTAGCGGATGTTGAGCAGCTGGCCCAGCTGCACCCGCTCGGGCGCCACCAGCGTGGTCACGCGCAGATCGGCCGCCGGCGCCAGCGTGATGTCGATCGGCAGCAGGGTGACGTTGTTGCCTTCGTCGCGGAACTCGGGCACGCGGTCGCTGCTGATCGTGACGAAGGCCGATTCAGTGGGCGCGACGCCACTGGCACTGGTGCCGGTGACGTTGGCGTCGGTGAAAGCGATCAGGTAGAACGGGCCATCGGCATCGCCGGGCAGGGTCAGCGTGGCGCTGCGCTCGTAGCGGTCTCCGGTGACCAGCGCGCCCAAGTGCACAAACTCGGCCAACTGCAGGTCGCGTGGGTCGAGCGAGGGATCGCGCGAGAGGTACAGGCGGTCGACCCAGTAGGACTCCCGGGTGTCGCGGGTGCCTTGGTTGGCGACCGTGAAGGTCACCGTCACCGTCTGCCCGGACAACAACGGGCCGGAGGAAATCGCCAGATCGCGGATGACCAGGTCGGGCTCGCGGTAGATGACCGGAATGTCGCCCCGGCCGGCGTTGTTGGTCTGTTGCGCCGCCTCGTAGACGCGGCTGCCGTAGAACGCGTAAGACGGGCTGTTCGAACCCGCTTTGGGCTCGGCCGTGAGGTCGGGCGGACGGGGCGAATCGTCGGCGATGATGTAGACGAAGTAGTCGCCGCCGATGCCGGCCGGCAGCGTGATCTCGGTGCTGGCGCTGTAGCTGGCGCCAGCGGCCATGCCGGCGGCAGCGTCATAGGCCTTGGCGCCAACCAGCGTGGCCCGGTCGCGGATGAACACCGGGTCGGGCGAGATCCAGACCGTGTCGGTCCACAGCCGGGTACCGCGCCAGACCGCGGCGCCATCGTTGCGCACCGTCCAGTTGATCACCGCCTTTTCACCGGAGTAGTTCAGCGCCGGTGCGCTCACCGCCACCACCTTCAGATCGGCCGGCTGCGCCACCACGTTGGTGGCCACAGTGCGCAGGTTGTTGTCCTCGTTGGTTTCGCGCACCGGACCGGGCGGGACGTCGGTGTCGGTGCGCACAGTGACGAACAGGCCCTGCGCCGCCGGCGACAGGTTGAAGGCCTGGGTCTGGCTGTACAGCGCCAGGCTGTCCAGCTCGATGGGCCGGGCAAACTTGCCCAGCGTCCAGACCAGGGCGCCGGGGTCGTTCCAGTTCGGCGTGTCGTGCAGCAGCACGGTGTCGATCCAGTTGCCGCCGGCGGCGCCCTCGCCCAGGTTGCTCACCGTCCAATTGACGGTGAAGGGTGCGTCGACCGAGCCGCTGATGTCGGTGGTCAGCGCGGTGACCACCAGGTCGGGCTTGGGCGGCACCGGCGTGCCGATGATGTCGATCGCCCTCGCCTTGTAGTTGTTGTTGTCGAACTCGTTCGGGTCGTCCGGGTTGAGGTTGTTCGCCAGCGTGTCTTCGAACACCGCGTCATAGGTGTCGGCCCAGGGCGTGACATACCAGATGCCGGAATCGATCTGCGCCGGGATGCGCACCTTGACCGTGACCTCGTAGCTTTCGCCCACTGCCAGCACACCGGTGTGGCTGACCGTGCCCAGCCGCACACCGGCATTGCCGCCGGGGTTGGGGCGGGTCTTGTCGCGGGTAAGCCAGAGGGTGTCGGTCCAGGCGTTGCGGTTGGTGGCGTCGCTGCCGCGGTTGGTGACGGTGTAGCGCACCTCTATCTCACCACCGTAGACCGCCTGCGCGGGTGCCACCACCGCGCCGGTGACCAGGTCGGACAGCGGCTGGGGATCGACGTAAATCTCGCGCGCGATGGTGTTGTTGTTCTCGCTCGGTGCCGGGTACTCGTCGACCTGGTTGTTGGCGTCGGCCATCACGATGACGAAGGCCGGGCCGCGGAAACGCTCAGGAATGAGCACGCTGCTGGTGATGGTGCGATAGGCCTCGCCCGCGGCCAGCGCCGCGCCGTTGTCGAACGAGCCGATCAGGATGTCGTCGCCGCCGAGCTTGTTGTCCAGCGACAGGTAGACCCGGTCGACCCATTTCGACGGCGTGGGCACGCTGCCGCGGTTGATGACCTCGAAGCTCACCGCCAGCGTGGCGCCGGCGGTGACGCGGTCGCCGGTGGTGATGGTCTGCACCTGCAGGTCGGGCCGGGCCAGCAGCGACAGCACAATGGGTTGGTCGTCGCCGGAGCTGTTGTTGCCCTCGGCCGCGCCTTCGTAAACCTTGTTGCCGACATCGGTGGTGACCACGATGCGCCACACGCCCTCGGTCTTGGCCGGCAGCCGCAGCCGCTCGGTGCGGGTGTAGCTCAGGCCGGCGGACAGCCCGGCGGTGTAGTCGAAGCTGCCCAGCACCACTGGCGCAACCGTGGGCTTGGCCACGTTCTGCAACAACACCTGGTCGATCCAGCTGCCGGCGGCGCGGGCCTCGCCGTCGTTGCGCACGGTCCAGGTGACTTCGACGCTGGAGCCTTCGTCCGCCGCCGCCGGCGCGGCGATGTCGGTCACCACCAGATCGGGCGCCGGCGCCAGCGTGATGGCCACCGGCCCGGCGACGGCGCTGTTGTTGTCGGTGTAGATGAACTCGTAGGGGCCGCCAGTGCGCACCACCACCCACAGTGGCCCTGACACACCGTTGGGCACGGTGATGCCCACGCTGCGACGGTAGTTCTCGCCAGGCCCCAGCGCGCCCAGGTGGGTGGCCTGCTGGCTGGCGATGATCTGGGTGCCGGCCGCATTGCTGGCGAGCGAAACCGTGTCGGTCCAGCTGGCCAGGTTGGTCACGCCAATGCCCTGGTTGCCGACGACGAAGTCCACGATCAAGGTGGCGCCGGACTGGCCGCCGGCGGGCAACTCGATGGCCTGCACGAACAGGTCGGCGTTGGCGAATGGCAACACGTCGAGCTGGGCCGGCGCGGCAGCGGTGTTGTTGGACTCGAAGCCGTTCTCGAACACCAGCGCACCGGCGTCGCTGCGCACCAGCACGTTGAAGCGTCCGCTCAGGTTGGCCGGCGCAAACATCGTCTCGCTGCGGCGGTAGCTCTCGCCCACGGCCAGCGCGCTGTCGCGGCTGAAGCTGCCCAGCACGATGTCGTCGCCGTTGCCAAACACCGCGTCGCGCGACAGCACCACGGTGTCGGCCCATTGGCTGGTCAGCCCGGCGCCGGTGCCCTGGTTGCTCACCGTCCAAGCCACGCTGATGCGTGCCGGGTCGGCAATGAGCTGGGTCGGCGCCGTGACGTTGCTGACCACCAGGTCAGCATAGGGCGCCAGCGTGATGGCCAGCGCGCGACTGATGAGGTTGTTGTTCTCGGCGCCAACCTCGACCACGGTGTTCAACGCATCGGTCACCGCCAGCAAGAACCAGTCACCCTCGGCGTCCACCGGCAAAGGCAGGTCCAGCGGGTCGCTGCGCAGGGCACCGGCGGCCAGCGGGCCGGTGCCGCCCAGTTGCAGCAGCAGGCGGTCGCCGCTGTCGAGCGTGGTGTTGCGCGACAGGTAGAAGCGGTCGATCCAGGGCCCCTCCACCTCGGCGCTGCCCAGGTTGGCCAACTCGCGCTGCACACGCAGGGTGCTGCCGGAGACAGCGGTGGCGGCTGCGTCCAGCGTGGTCACGGCCAGGTCGCGGTGCGTGAATCGGGTGGTGGCCGCGCCGCTGGCCTGGTTGTTGGCCTCGCGCAGTGCCTCGTAGACGTTGCCGATGGCATCTGCCACGACGATGAAGTGGTAGTCGCCATCGGCCAGCGCCGGCAGCACGAGCTGCAGGCTGAAGCGCTGGCTGGCGCCCACTGCCAGCGTGGTGTTGTGCAGCAGGCTGCCCAGCAGCGTTGCCCCGGCCAGATTGCCGTCGGCAGACAAGTAGATGCGGTCGGTGTAGGCCGCCGTTACCGCCGCCTCGCCGCGGTTGCTCAGCGTCCAGGCCACGGTGGTGGAGGTGCCCGACAGCACCGTGGCGACCGCCGCGACATCGCTGGCTTCGATGTCGGGCGCCGGCGCAGCGTTGATGTGGGTGGTGGCCAACGCCATGCCGATGTTGTTGGCCGCGGGACCGATCTCAAACAGCGTGTTGTCGGCGTCGGCCGCCACCAGCACGCGAAAGTTGCCGGTCAGCTCGAACGGCAGGTTGGCCAGCAGGCGCCCGGTGTAGCTGGCATCGATGGCCAGCTCGGCGCTGCGGGGCACGCTGCCGAGCAGCAGGTCGCTGCCGTCAAGCACATCGTCGGTGGACAGGTAAACCGCGTCGCGCCAGCTGCCCGAGGCGGTGTAGTCGCCCTGGTTGCGCACCCGCCATAAGACCTCGACCTGCGCGCCGCTGTCGGCCGTGGCCGGCGCAGTGACCACCTCCACGGCCAGGTCGCCGCCGGGTGAGCTCAGCGTGATCGGCTGGCCGGCGCTGGTGTTGTCGGCACGGGTGTCGGGCTCGGTGTTCTCGGTCAGCGCATCGGTGCGCAGGAAGATCTGGTAATCGCCGACCAGGAACAGCGGCAAGCTGATGTCGCGCGTTTCGGCATAGCTGGCACCCGCGGCCAACGCGCCGCTGTGGCGCACATCGGCCAGCAGGCGGTCGTCGGCATTGCCGAACACCGAATCCTGGCTGAGCACCAGCCGGTCGACCCAGCCATTGCCGGTGGCCGAGGCACCGGCGTTGGCCACACCCCAGCTGACCGAGATCGTGTCGCCACCCCGACCGCTGCTGGGCACGTTGAACAGGCTGATGCGCAGATCGGTGTAATCACGCTGCACCGCGGTGGCGGTGACAACCGCAGAATTGTTGCTCTCACCGGCGGCGCCGCTGGCGCCGTATTCGGGCAGCGCGTTGCCGCTGTCCAGGATCACCTGGACCTGGATGCGCCCGGCGCCACGCTGGCCGTCAGGCAGCACAAAGCTGGTGCTGCGCGGCAGGCTGGCGCCCGGCGCCAGCGCGCTGTTGCCGGCCAAGGTGGGGTCATAGGCCAGGCTGCGGTCGAGCAGCAACTCGCCGCTGTCAAGGTTGTAGACCAGCACCCGGTCGGTCCAGCCGCGCGGCGTGATGCCCAGGCCTTCGTTGACATCGACCCAGCTGGCGGTGACGGTGTCACCTGAGGCCAGGCTGGACGGGCTGAGCGCCAGGTTGCGCAGCACCAGGTCGGCGGCCGAGTGGCTGACCAGGCGCGCGCTGTTGTTGGCCTCGGCGTTGTCGCTGCCGTTGTTCTCGAACACCACACCGGTGCTGTCGGTGCGCACGATGAACTCGAACTGGCCACTGCCGGCCAGCCCGGCAGGCCAGCTGAACTGGGCCTGGCGGCTGCGCTCGGCGCCCGCAGCCAGCGGGCCCAGGCTGGCCGGATCATGGGCCAGGCTCAGGTTGGCCAGCACTTGGCCGGTGACCAGGTTGCGCACCAGCAATTCGTCGCTGAAGGCGCCAGGCACCGCCGCGCTGCCGGTGTTGCGCACTGTCCAGCGCACGGTGACGGTGCTGCCCACGGCCCAGCCGGCGCCAGGCTCTACGGCCAGGCCATCGACCTGCAGATCGGGGTAGAGCAGCAGTTCGGAAACAGCCGCCAGCGTGGCCTGGTTGTTGGCCTCGCCCAGGTCGGCGCCGCCGGCCTCGGCGACGCGATTGCTGACATCGGTGGTGACCTCAAAGCGCAGGTTGCCGGCACCAGCATTGCCTGCCGGCAATTCGATCGTGACGCTGCGGCTGCGGCGCTCTCCCGGGGCCAGCGGCAGGTTGGCGGCCGCGCCGAGGTCGGTGTAGTCGATCAGCAGGTTGCGGATCAGCTCGCTGCGGTCGAGATTGCGCACCAGCAACCGGTCGACCCAGGGTGCGGCGGCGGCCTCATCACCGTTGTTCAACACCTGCCAGCTGATGGTGACCACGCCGCCCGACCGCAGGCTGCCGCCAACCGGGGTGATGCTCAGGTTCTCTACCAGCAGGTCGGGGCCAGGCAACACGGTGCTGGCGCCCAGACCGGTGATGGGTACCGGCGCGGACAGCGGCGAGGGCTGCACATTGAAGGCGTAGTCGGCCGTGCCGCCGACGTAATAACGGCCCTCCACCAACAGCGTGTAGGTGCCGGGCACGTCGAGCACCGTGACGTCGATATCGCTGCCCAGCGTGGTGGGCCCCCAGACGCTGCGGCCATAGGGGTCGAGCAGGCGCCAGTAGCTGTCGCCCGCACTGACCTGGCGGTCAAAGTAGAAGCGATCACCCGCCACGACATCGAAGCGGAAGACCTGAGTCGCAGTGGCCGGGTTGAGCACGCCAGACACCGCCACGCCCGGGCTGATGGCGGTGGCATGCGACAGGTCGAGCAGGCGGAAACGGTAGTCGGGCACCGCGTCGCCCACGCCGTCGACCACCAGCGTGTATTCACCCGGTGACAGGGCATACACCGAGCTGCCATCGATCGAGTCGCTGCCTTGAAAGCTGCGATTGCTGGTGACCTCGCCTCGCGGTCCGGTCAGTGACCAGCGCAACGCGCCGGTGTTGGTCTGGCTGTCGAAGACCACCGTCTTGGCTTCAGTCAGCGTGAAGCTGTACAGGTCACGCTGGCCGGGGTGGGCGATGCTGGCCGACACCAGCGCGTCAAGCACCATCGCCGCGCTGTCGTCCTGCACGTTGTTGACGCGAAAGCTGTAGCTGGCAGTGCCGGTGACGTAGTAGCGGCCCTCCACCAGCAGCGTGTAGCGCCCGGTCAGCGGCGCGGTGAGCACATCGAAGTCGCTGTTGATCGAGCCAGGGCCGGCCAGGCTGCGGCCCAACGGGTCAAGCAATCGCCAATAGGTGTCGCCGCCGCTGTGGCTGATGCGGTCGAAGTACAGCCGCTCTCCGGCCGTAGCGTCGAACTGGTAGGCCTGGCTGGCGGTGGCCGGGTTCAGCGTGCCGCTGACCAGCGTGTCACGGGCAATGGTGGTCGCCGCGCCGAAGTCGAGCAAAACAAAGCGGTAGGCGCCACTGGTGTCGTTGATGCCCGACACGGTGAGCGTGTAGTCGCCTGCCGGCAGCAGGTAGATCGAACTGCCGTCGATCGAATCGCTGCTCTGGAAGCTGCGGTTGCTGGTGACCGTGCCTTGCGGGCCGGTCAGTGCCCAGCGGTGGCCGCTGCTGTTGGTCTGGCCGTCGAACACCACCCGCCGCGGCTCGCTCAGGCTGAAGCTGTAGACATCGCGCTGGCCGGGCATGGCCAGTTCGGACGCCACCAGCGCACCGAGTGCGAGTGTGGCGCTGTCGTCGCTGACGCGGTGCACGGTAAAGCTGGCGCTGGCCGTGCCGCTGACGTAGTAACGGCCCTCTACCAGCAGGGTATAGGTACCGCTGTCGGTCAACGTGAACAGGCCGGGGTCGCTGCCTATGCTCTCGCGGGAGAACACCGGGCGGCCATAGGGATCGAGCAGGCGCCAGTAGGTGTCGCCGCCGCTGCTGGCGGTGCGATCGAAGAAATAGCGCTCACCTGCCACTGCGCTGAACTGGTAAGCCTGCGTGCTGTTGGCCGGATTCAGCGAACTGCTCACAACGCTGCCTGGCGTCAGGGCCGTGGCCTGGGCCAGGTCGATCAGGCGGAAGCTGTAGGCTCCGGTGGTACTGCCACTGGCGCTGATGCGCACGCGGTAGCTGCCTGCCAGCGGCAAATTGATCAGCGGGCTGGCGCTGCCGTACTCATAGGAGTCGAGGTACATGCCGCGGTTGGCCACCTCGGTGCCGCGCGGCCCGGTCAGGGTCCAGTTGAAGGCGGTGTTGGTCGTCAACCCGTCCCACAGCAGGGCCATGGCGCCGCCGGTGGTGAAGACAAAGTCGTCGGTCTCGCCAACCGCGCTGATGTTGCCGATGACCGTCTCACCCAGCACCATCGCGGTGCCGGTGAGTGCGGACTGCGGGTTGTTGCCCTGCAGGGTGATGTTGAAGCTGTAGCTGGTGACGCCAGTCTCGGACACCTGGCCTTCGAGCAGCAGCGTGTAGCGCCCGGCCAGCGCCAGCGTGATCGGGCTGCGGTCGTTGAAGAACTCAGGGCCGAACAGCTGCAAGCCGGTGGGGTCAAGCAGCCGCCAGTAAGGGCTACCGCCCGACAAGGTCTTGCGGTCGAAGAACAGCTGGTCGCCCGCGGCGGCGTCAAAGGCAAACAGCGCGGTGTTGTTGCCGTCGGGCAGCGTGCCGGCAACATCGGTGTCGAGCGCCACCAGCGCCGCGCTGGTCAGGTTGTGCAGCCGGAAGGCAAAGTCACCGGTCGTGTCGTTCACACCCTGCACCCGCAAGCGGTAGTCACCGGCGGGCAGTTGCAGCAGGCTGGCTGCGTTGTACTGGATCGAGTCGCTGGCGGTGAAGCTGCGGCTGTCGACCTCGGTGCCACGCGGCCCGGTCAGCGTCCAGCGCAGCTGGTTGTTGTTGGTCAGCGCGTCGAACAACAACTGAGCCGGTGCCGCCAGGGTGAAACTGTAGTCCTGCACCTGGCTGGGCGTGCCCAACGTGCCGCTGGTGCGCTCGCCGACCACCAGCGCCTCGCTGCCCTGGCTGGTCGGCACCAGGGTGAAGCCATAGCGGGCGCTGTTGCCCACGTAGTAGCGGCCCTCGACCAGCAGCGTGTAGCTGCCGGCAAAGGGCAGCGTGGTCAGCGGGAAGTCGCTGCCCAGGCGGCCTGCGGCCAGCAGCGTGTTGCCAAAGGGGTCGAGCAGGCGCCACCAGGTGTCGCCGCCGCTGTCGAGCGTGCCGTCGAAGAAGATCTGATCACCCGCGGCGGCGCTGAAGCGGTAGACCTCGGTCGCCTTGGCCGGGTTCAGCACACCGGTCACCGGGTTGCCCACGGTGATGGCGGTGGCTGTGGAGAGGTCCAGCAGGCGGAATGCGAAGCTGCGCTGGGCCTGCCCCACCCCGTCCACGACCAGGTTATAGCTGCCCGCAGCGAGCTCGAAAATGGCCGTGCCGTCGATCGAATCGCTGCTCTGGAAGCTGCGGTTGCTGGTGACCACACCCAGCGCGCCTTCCAGGCGCCAGCGCAGCTCGTTGGTGTCGCTCAGGCTGTCGAAGTACAGCCGGGTGTCGGCAGCCAGGGTCAGGGTGTAGACCACCTGCTGGCCGGGCGACGCGATGCGCCCGGCCACCACACCCGCGGGGGTACTCACCAGCTGTGCTGTTTGGCCCGCCAACGACCGGTCCACCGGCGTGCGGCCGCTGGTCTCGTCCAATGGCAGGTACAAAGCCAAGCCGGCTTCGCTGCCCGAGAGCGCCCCGTTCATCGCCGCGGCGATGTCGGCATTGCTGCGCGCGACGCTCCAGACCCGCACCTCGTCCAGCCGGCCGAACAGCCGTGCATAGCTGTTTTGCGACTCCACCGTATCACCCAGCGTCAAGGGCGCGTCGGGCTTGCTGGCAGCCGAGCCGGTGCGCACATTGCCCACCGCTTGCTCGACCCCATCCACCAGGATGCGCAGCCCGCCAGTGCCAGCGTCGCGGTCGATCACCGCTGCGATGTGGGTCCAGCGGCCGGTGCCGACCAGGCCAGCCGCGGTTTCCACGAACTGGTTGCCGGTGTCGCCGGTGGACAGTTGGACACGGCCGTCGGCGTTGATCCAGACTGCGTAACTGCGCTGGTTGCTGTTGCCGTCGCCCTTGTAGAAAAGCGGCGTCCAGGTGTTGTCGAACGCGTCGATGTAGACCCAGGCCTCCAGCGTGACCGTGCGCCGCAGGTCGAGTGACGGTGTGCCTGCGACCTCGATGTACTGGGCAGTGTGCAGCCCGACTGAGCCGCCGACCTGCCCGGCCGCCCAATCAGGCGGCAGGCCGTCGGCCACGCCAGGCACGATGCTGCGCTGCTGGTCTTGCACCGGCAGCAGGTTGAAGGCGTACTGCGCATCGCCGTCGACGTAGTAACGACCTTCGACCAGCAGCGTGTAGCGGCCCGAGTAGGGCAACAGGGTGACGTCCAGGTCGCTGCCAATGCCGCGGGGGTCAAGCAGTGTGCGGCCGAACGGGTCGAGCAGCCGCCAATAGGTGTCGCCGCCGCTGTCGAGCAGGCTGTCGAAGAACAGCCGGTCACCGGCGCTGGCGTCAAAGCGGTAGACGTCGGTTTCGCGCGCGGGTGCCAGCGTGCCATCAACCCGGGTGCCCAGCGTGATGGGCGTCGCGGTGGCCAAGTCGAGCAGGCGGAAGGCGAAGTTGGTGGTGGCGTCGCCCACACCGTCGACCAGCATCGTGTAGCGGCCGGCCGCCAACTCGTAGAAGGCACTGCCATCGACCGAGTCGGTGGACTGGAAGCTGCGGTTGCTGGTGACCGTGCCACGCGGGCCTTGCAGGCTCCAGCGCAGGTTGCTCACGTTGCTCAGACTGTCCACATACAGCGTCTGTGCGGCGCTGAGGTCGAACACGTAGCGCAGCTGCTGGCCCGGGTGGTCGATACGGCCGGCCACCACCGCGCTGCCACTGGCCAGCAGGTTCACGCTGTGGGCCGCGACGGCACGGTCGGTGGCCCGGCTGCCGGTGTTGTCGTCCAGCGGCAAGTAGAGCGCCAGGCCGGCCTCGTTGCCGGCCAGGGCGCTGTTGCGCGCTGCCGCGATCTGTTCGTTGCTGCGGGCCTGGCTCCAGATCCGCACCTCGTCCAGCGTGCCCGACAGTCGGCTGTAGCTGTTGTTGACCTCAGGCCCGGCGCCGATAGTCAGCGGCAGCGCGTCCCCGTTGCTGGCCAGGCCACCGCGTACATTGCCGATGGCCACCTGCTCGCCATTGACCAGGATGCGCAGGCCACCGGTGCCCAGGGTGCGATCGATCACCGCGGCCAAATGCACCCACTGGCCGCGCTGCACCAGGCCGGCAGCGGTCTCGATGACCTGGTTGCCGCCGTCGCCGGTGGACAGGTGCAGCGCGCCGTTGTCGCGCAGCCAGAGCGAAAAAGTGCGCTGCTGGTTGTTGCCGTTACCGAGGTGGAAAATCGGCGCCCAGGTGGTGGTGAAGTCGTCCACCTTCAACCAGGCCTCCATCGTGACAGTGCTGCGCAGGTTCAGCGTGGCGGCGGGATCGGCTTGCAGCCACTGCTGGCCATTGAGCCGCAATGCGCCACCGATCTGGGCCGCGCCGGTCCAGCCCGGCGCCATGCCATCGGCCATGCCCGCGGTGAGGCTGCGCTCCTGGTCCTGCACCTTGTTCAGCGTAAAGGCATAACTTGCGCTGCCGCCAACGTAATAGCGGCCCTCCACCAGCAGCGTGTAGCTGCCGGTCAGGGCCAGGGTGGTGACATCGATATCGCTGCCGATGCCGGACGGCCCCCAGACGCTGCGGCCCTGCGGGTCGATCAGCCGCCACCAGGTATCGCCGCCGCTGTTGGCCTGGCGGTCGAAAAACCAACGTTCACCCGCCACGGCGTCGAAGCGGTAGGCCTGGCTGGCAACGGCCGGGTCGAGCACACCGCTGACGGTCTGACCCGGCAGCACCAATGCGGCATTGGCCAGGTTGAGCAGGCGGAAACGGTAGTCGTTGACCGCGTCACCTACCCCGTCGACGACCAGGGTGTAATCACCGGCCACCAGGTCGAACAAGGGGTTGCCGTCGATCGAGTCGCTGGACTGGAAGCTTCGGTCGCTGGTCAGGCTGCCCCGTGGCCCACTCAAGCTCCAGCGCAGGTTGGACAGGTTGCTCAGGCTGTCAAACGCCACCCGGGTGGGCGCAGCAACGCTGAAGTTATAGGTGTCGCGCTGGCCAGCATGGGCGATGCGGCCGTCCACCACGCTGTCCAGCGCGAGCGGGCTGCTGTCGTCACTGACGCGGTTGACCACAAAGGCATAGCTGCCGGTGCCCGAGGCGTTGTAACGGCCCTCGACCAGCAACAGCCAGCGGCCGCTGTAAGCCAAGGTGGTGACGTCGACATCGCCGCCGGGCAACCAGGTCGGCCCCCAGACGTTGCGGCCATAGGGGTCGATCAGTCGCCAGTAGCTGTTGCCGCCGCTGTTGGCGGTGAGGTCGAAGAACAAGCGGTCGCCGGCACTGGCATCGAAGGCATAAACCTGGCTGGCCGAGGCGGGGCTCAGCGCGCCGCTGACCGGGCTGCCGATGACCAGCGGCGTGGCCGTGCTGGCGTCGATCAGCACGAAGCTGTAGGCGGCATTGACATCGCCGTCGGCGTCGACAGTGAACCGGTAGCTGCCCGCCGGCAGGTCCAGCAGCGGGAAACCATCGGCCGAATCGGTGCTGTAGAAGCGCCGATCGGCCACCACCGTACCGCGCGGCCCGGTCAAGGACCAGAACAGGCTGGTGTTGGCGGTGCGACCGTCAACGATCACACGGGTGGGTTCGGCCAGCGTGAAGTCGTAGTGGTCTCGCTGACCGGGCTGGCCGATGCTGGCCGAGATGACCTCGCCCAGGGCCAGGCTGGCGCTGTCGTCGCCCACCGGGCTGACGGTGAAGGCGAATGATGCGCTGCCGCCGACGTAGTAGCGGCCTTCGATCAGCAGGGTGTAGCTGCCGGTCAGGGTCAACGCGGCGGCGTCGACATCGCTGCCCAGTGCCGTGGGCCCCCACACCGGCCGGCCGAGCGGGTCGAGCAGGCGCCAGTAGCTGTCACCGGTGCTGGCGCTGCGGTCGAAGTACAGGCGCTGGCCGGCCGTGGCGTCAAACTTGAACAGTTGCGTGGCGTTGGCAGGGGTCAGCGTGCCACTGACCGCGCCGCCCAGGGTTGCTGCGCTGGCTGAAGCGAGATCCAGCAGCCTGAAACCATAGTCGCCGGTGTGGCTGTCCGCGCCGGTGACGCGCATGCGGTAAGTGCCTGGCAGCACCAGCGAGATGGCGGGCAGTGCGCCGCCCTCGTACGAGTCGGCATAGATCTGGCGTTCGACCTCGCGCCCGCGTGGGCCGTCCAGTCGCCAGTTGAACCGCCAGTCGGTGCTCAGGCCGTCAAAGACGAGTTGCGCCGGTGCAGTGATCGTAAAGACAAAATCGTCGGCCTCACCCGCGACGGCGATGTTGCCGTTGACCGCCGTGCCCAGCACCATGGCGGTGCCGGTGAGCGCGGCCGGCGGTTCGTTGCCCAGGGGGTTCAGGCTGAACGAAAAGTCCACCGCAGCCGCTTCATTGACCAGGCCCTCCACGGCCAGCAGGTAGCTGCCGGTGGTGATCAACGTGATGCTGAGATCGTCCAGGAACAACGGGCCCAGCAACTGCACGCCTGTCGGGTCGAACAGCCGCCAATGGGGACTGCCGCCGGCCAGGCTCAGCCGGTCCAGGCCGATCTGGTCGCCCGCCACGGCATCGAAGCGGTACAGCTGACTGCTGCTGCCCGGGTCGAGCCGGGTGCTGACCACCTCGCCCAACGCCACCACGGTGGCCGACGCCGTATCGAGCAGGCGAAAGGCAAAGGCGCCGGTGGCGGCATCGGCACCGTCAAGGGTCAGGATGTAGTCGCCCGCAGCCAGGTCGAGCCAGGTGCTGCCGCCGATGTGTACTGAGTCGCTGGCCGACAGACGTCGGTCACTGACCACCAAGCCTGTCGGACCCCGCAGTGACCAGGTGATCTGTCCGTTGTTGGAGAGCGAGTCGAACAACAGGTTGGCTGCCGCGGCCAGACTGAACTGGTACTGCTGGCGCTGGCCAGGGCTTTGCAGTTCACCGTCGATGCGGCTGTTCAGCGCCAGTGCCTGGTTGCCATCCTGCACGCTGTGCACGGTAAAGGCGTAGCGGCTGCTGCTGCCGGCGACATAGGAACGGCCCTCGACCAACAAGGTGTAGCGGCCGGCATAGGGCAGCGTGACCGTGTCCATGTCCTGCCCGATGCGCTGCGAGCCGAGCAGCACGCGGCCAAAGGGGTCGAGCAACCGCCACCAGGTGTCACCACCGCTGTTCAGGGTGCCGTCGATGTAGATGCGCTCGCCGGCGATACCGTCAAAGTGGTAACTGTCGGTTGCGCGCGCCGGCGACAGCGTGGCCGCCACGCTGCTGCCACGGACCACCGTCTGGGCATCGGCCAGATCCAGCAGGCGGAAGGCGAAGGCGGGGGTGGCATCGCCGGTGGCCCGGACCGTCAAGGTATAGCTGCCGGCGACCAGGTCAAGCACACTGAGCCCGTCCGCCGAATCACTGCCACTGAAGCCGCGGTCGCTGATCACCGCGCCACGGGGTCCGTCCAGGCGCCAGCGCAGGCTGCTGTTGCCGGCCAGGCTGTCGAAGTACAGCAGGGTGTCGGCGGTGAGGTCAAATTGGTGCAGCACTCGGCCACCCGGCATCGGGACGCGGCCGACGATGGCCGCCTCCAGCAATGCCTGCACTTGCACTGCGCGGGCCGCAGGCGATGTGTCTTGTACCGCCAGGCCGGTGCTCTGGTCCAGCGGCAGGTTCAGCAACAATCCCGATGGCGCGCCCGACAGCGCGGTGTCCTTGGCGGCGGCAATCTGCTCGGCGGTTCGGGCCACGCTCCACAGCCTGACCTCGTCCAGCGCGCCCACCAAGGGACCATGGTCGGTGACACCTTCGTCGACTTCGTTGCCGATCAGCAGCGGGCTGCCGGCGTGCTGCAGGGCATCGGTCTGGCGCACACTGCCGCGGGCACGTTCAACGCCATCGACATACAGCGTGAGCAAGCCGGCATCGCGGTCGATGACGCCGGCCACATGGTGCCACTGGCCAGCGCCGATCAGGCCGGCCGCGGTCTGCAGGCCCTCGTCCGAACCGTCGCTGGTGGACAGCAGCAGACTGCCATTGGCGTTGAGCCACATCGAGTAGCTGCGCTGTTGGCTCTGCCCGTTGCCTTTGTAAAACAGCGGAGTCCAGGTGCTGGCAAAGTCATCGACCCGCAGCCAGGTCTCCATCGTGACGGTGCGGGTCAGGTCCAGCGCGGCTGCGGCTTCGACCACCAGTTGCTGGGCGCCGCTGAGCACCAGGGCACCACCGGTGGCGCCAGCCACTGCGCCGAGCGCCAGCCAGCCGGGCGCCAGGGCATCGTTCTGACCCAGCACGATGCTGCGCTGCTGGTCAAGCACCTGGTGCAGCGCAAAGCGGTAGTCGGTGATGCCGGTGCTGCCGGCCCGGCCCTCCACCAGCAGGCTGTACTCACCGTCGAAAGCAAGCGTGAAAGGGCCTTGGTCAGAACCCAGCCATTGCGCTGGCAGCGCGGTGCGGCCGAAGGGGTCCAGCAGCCGCCAATAGGCATTGCCGCTGTTGAGCTGGCTGTCAAAGAAAAATGACTGCCCAGCCAGCGCGGAGAAGCGATAGACATCGGTTTCGCTGGCAGCATCCAGTTGGGCACTGACCTGCTGGCCCGAAGTGATGGCTGTGCCGCGGGCCAGGTCCAGCAGTCTGAAACCATAGGTACCGGTGGTATCGCCCACACCGTCGACGGTGATGATGTAGTCACCAGGCCGCAAATCCATCGCCACAGCGCCGGAAAAGTCGGCCGAATCCGACTGCGCGAAGCCGCGGTTGCTGACGAAGGCGCCACCCGGCCCATCCAGCGACCAGCGCATGTTGTTGTTCGAGCTCAACGCATCGAACACCACGCGCAGGTCTTCTGTCAGCGTGAAGCTGTAGCGGTCGGTTTCGCCGGCCACGTCCAGGCTGCCATCGACACGGGCACCCATGGGGTCGGCCGATAGCAGGATGCGGGGCTCCAGCGCCTCCAGCATCAGAGGGGATCGCTGTGCAGGTGCATGGCCACGCCAAGCGGCCAGCGCACGCTTGAGCAGCCCACCCAGTAGGCTGAGTTGTGGCATGTCGCTTGATGCTACTTGCCTAACGCTTGCTTCGCGTTGGCGCGGCCTGGCCTGCATGTCCACCCGCAACTCCCTGGCCGGATAAGTTTGCCTATGGCATGCCTGCCCTGGCTTGACTACCCGGTGCCTGGTGATCATGACGGTGGTGGTCCGGCTGATAACAAGTACCGCGGTGATCGCCCGGGACAGGACATACCGACTCAGGCCATCGTACTGCGCTCCCAGCGACAGCAGTTACCAGGTATCTACCTGCACCCTTCAAATGGGGGGTAGTCTGATGTCCCACAATGTAAGTTTTTGCATCGAGCCTGCGCAGTCTGGGCTTGCTGCCGCCAAAGCCCGCCTGAATCAGGGTCTGCTCGAACCGCCGCCCGGATTGCAAGCCCATCCCCGGCAGCACAGGCAAATCCGGGACGCGCGCATCCAAGAACAAGGCGCCCGCCGGCGCGACCAGCTTGAACCGGCGTGGTCTCATTCCCCCGTCGGCCAACGGCTCACCCGGACCCAGCCGGTTCCGCGCCACCCGAGATCACCAGGCAAGCCGGGCCATCGCGCAGGGCATCCAGGCCCACCCGCGTCGTCCTGCCAAAAATCGAATGGCTGGAACGGCCGAAATCGTCCATCAGAAACAGAAGAGCCAACCCGAAGGCTGGCTCTTGATGGGGCACACCAGGGTGTGCGACCGTCGGCCCTTATTCGACCGAGTCGGCCTCATCGGCGCCGACAGCGGGCTCGGGGCGATCGACCAGCTCAACAAAGGCCATCGGCGCGTTGTCGCCCACGCGGTAACCCATCTTCAAGATGCGGGTGTAGCCGCCCGGACGGGTTTGGTAACGCGGGCCCAATTCCTTGAACAGCTTCAACACGATGTCGCGGTCCCGCAGGCGGTTGAAGGCCAGGCGATGGTTGGCAAGGCTCGGCACCTTGGCCAGCGTGATGAGAGGCTCCACCACGCGGCGCAGTTCCTTGGCCTTGGGCAGCGTGGTCTTGATCGCCTCGTGCTGCAGCAGCGAGACGCACATGTTGCGCAGCATCGCGGCGCGGTGCTCGCTGGTACGGTTGAGTTTGCGGAGCCCGTTACGGTGGCGCATGGTGAAATCCTTTGGTTATCGAACCCCGGCCGTGTCAGGTACCGGGGTGTGCACTCGTGCCTTGCGGCCGGTGGTTTTGGTTTGACTACAGGCCTGGTGTCAGCGCTTGTCCAGGCCCTGGGGCGGCCAGTTCTCCAGCCGCGCGCCGAGCGTGAGCCCGCGTGAAGCCAGCACTTCCTTGATCTCGTTGAGCGACTTGCGGCCCAGGTTGGGCGTCTTCAGCAGTTCGGTCTCGGTGCGCTGGATCAGGTCGCCGATGTAGTAGATGTTCTCGGCCTTCAGGCAGTTGGCCGAGCGCACGGTCAGCTCAAGCTCGTCAACCGGACGCAGCAGGATCGGATCATGCTGCGGCGCGTTGCTGCGGTCGTTCGGGCCAGGGTAGACGCCACCGGCGCCATCCACTGGCTGCAGGCCGGTGAACACCACCAGTTGGTCGACCAGAATCTGTGCCGACGAACGGATCGCCTCCTCGGGCGTCACAGCGCCGTTGGTCTCGATCTCCATCACCAGCTTGTCGAGGTCGGTGCGCTGCTCAACACGCGCGTTTTCTACCGCGTAGCTGACGCGGCGCACCGGCGAGAACGAGGCGTCCAATACGATGCGGCCAATCGACTTGGTCGGCTCATCGCCGTAACGGCGCATCGTGCCGGGCACATAGCCGCGGCCCTTCTCGACCTTGATCTGCATGTCGAGCTTGCCACCATGCGCCAGATGGGCGATGACATGCTCGGGATTGATGATCTCGACGTCGTGCGGCACTTGAATATCGGCCGCGGTGACCGGGCCTTCGCCCTCCTTGCGCACCACCAGCGTGACTTCGTCGCGGTTGTGCAGGCGAAACACCACGCCCTTGAGGTTTAGCATGATGTGCACCACGTCTTCGGCCACGCCGTCGACGGTCGAGTACTCATGCAGCACGCCAGCGATGGTGACTTCGGTCGGCGCGTAACCCACCATGGACGACAACAGCACACGCCGCAGCGCGTTGCCCAGCGTATGACCGTAGCCCCGTTCGAAAGGCTCGAGGGTGACTTTGGCGCGGTGGTTCCCCAGGGGTTCCACGTGAATGGCTTTGGGTTTCAGCAGATTGGTTTGCATCGAATCCTGTTCCTCTCAATACCCTCGGCTCGTTACACCGATAAGGCTGACGGACCATGCCGGGCGGAATACACCTCGCGCCGTGCCCGGCAAGCCGGCGCGAGGGAAGCACGCGACAGCCTTCAGGCTGCGCGCTGCCAGGGCATCAACGTGAGTACAGCTCGACGATCAGCGATTCGTTGATCTCGGCGCCGAACTGGTCGCGGTCGGGAACCTTCTTGAACAGACCTTCGAGCTTGGCCTCGTCGACCTGCACCCAGTCGGGCATGCCGATCGAGGCAGCCAACTTGACCGCTTCGGTGACACGCAGCTGCTTCTTGGCTTTCTCGCGCAGGCCGATGCTGTCGCCGGCCTTGACCAGGTAGGACGCGATGTCCACCGGCTTGCCATTGACCAGGATGGCCTGGTGCGAGACCAGCTGACGGGCTTCGGCGCGCGTCGAGCCGAAGCCCATGCGGTAAACCACGTTGTCAAGGCGCGATTCCAGCAGGAACAGCAGGTTCGCACCCGTGTTGCCCTTGCGGCGCTCGGCTTCGGCGAAGTAGCGGCGGAACTGCCGTTCCAGGATGCCGTACATGCGCTTGACCTTCTGCTTTTCACGCAGCTGCAGGCCGAAGTCGGAGGTACGCATGCCCGAAGTGCGGCCATGCTGGCCGGGCTTGGAGTCGAACTTGGACTTGTCCGCAATCGAGCGACGCGCGCTCTTCAAGAACAGGTCGGTGCCTTCACGGCGGGAGAGTTTGGCCTTGGGGCCGAGGTAACGTGCCACTTTGCTTCCTTTAAATCATCTGCCGCAGCCATTTGCCGCGGGAGCCGTCACCCTGAGGTGCCGGCGGTGGGCTTGAAAAACAATCAGAAGGACACGGCGTGCCGAACGGCAGCCGGGTCATCGCCGGGTCAGATGCGACGGCGTTTCTGCGGCCGGCAGCCGTTGTGCGGAACCGGGGTCACGTCGGCAATCGAGTTGATCCGGATGCCCAGCGCCGCCAGTGCACGAACCGAGGACTCGCGGCCAGGACCGGGGCCCTTGATCTCGACGTCGAGGTTCTTGATGCCCTGTTCCACGGCGGCACGGCCGGCGACTTCGGAAGCCACCTGGGCAGCAAAAGGCGTCGACTTGCGCGAACCCTTGAAGCCCTGGCCGCCCGAGGACGCCCACGACAGGGCATTGCCCTGGCGGTCGGTGATCGTGATGATCGTGTTGTTGAAGGAGGCGTGCACGTGCGCGACACCGTCGGACACGTTCTTGCGAACCTTCTTGCGAACGCGTTGTGCGGCGTTATTGGCGGGGGCTTTTGCCATGACTGTTCTCTTTCCCGGTTATTTCTTCAGGGCCTGAGCGGCCTTGCGCGGCCCCTTGCGGGTGCGTGCGTTGGTGCGCGTACGCTGACCACGCATGGGCAGGCCACGACGATGGCGGAAACCCCGGTAGCACCCGATGTCCATCAAACGCTTGATGTTCATGGTTGTCTCACGGCGCAGGTCACCCTCGATGGTGAACTGGGCGATCTGGTCGCGGATCTTCTCCAGGTCGGCGTCGGTCAGGTCCTTCACCTTCTTGGCGAAGGGAATGCCTGTCTGTTCGCAGATCTGGCGGGCGCGGGTGCGTCCGATGCCGAAGATGGCCGTCAGGCCAATTTCAGCGTGTTGGTGCGGCGGAATGTTGATGCCAGCAATACGTGCCATGTTCGTCCTCTGTAACTCTGTGCTTAGCCTTGGCGCTGCTTGTGCCGCGGATCGGTGCAGATCACGCGAACCACGCCCTTGCGGCGGATGACCTTGCAGTTGCGGCAAATTTTCTTGACCGAAGCCGAAACTCTCATTTGCATTCTCCTATTAACCAGTGAAGGGCAGCCGTTGCATGCGATCCGGAGATCAGCTACCCAGGGATGTCTTGAAGTTGGCCTTCTTGAGCAGCGATTCGTATTGCTGCGACATCAGGTAGTTCTGTACCTGGGCCATGAAATCCATGGTGACCACCACGATGATCAGGAGCGAAGTGCCGCCGAAGTAGAAAGGCACGTTGTAGCGCAGGATCAGGAACTCGGGCAGCAGGCAAACCAGCGTGATGTAGATCGCACCGGCCAGCGTCAGCCGGACCAGGATCTTGTCGATGTAGCGCGCGGTCTGGTCTCCCGGGCGGATACCCGGGATGAATGCGCCGCTCTTTTTGAGGTTGTCCGCGGTTTCCCGGCTGTTGAACACCAGAGCCGTGTAGAAAAAGCAGAAGAAGATGATCGCGGCGGCATACAGCATGACGTAGATCGGCTGTCCCGGAGTGAGCATGCCCGCGATGTCACGCAACCAGCGCATGCTGTCGCCCGTGGAGACCCAGCTCACCAGCGTGGCCGGCAGCAGGATGATCGACGAGGCAAAGATGGGCGGAATCACGCCGGCCATGTTCAGCTTGAGCGGCAGGTGCGAAGACTGCCCGCCGTAGACCTTGTTGCCCACCTGGCGTCGCGCATAGTTCACGAGAATCTTGCGTTGGCCGCGCTCCACGAACACTACGAAGTAGGTCACCAGGGCCACCAGGGCCACGATCAGGATCGCAATGAGGATGCTCATCGCACCGGTGCGCACCAGCTCCAGCAATCCGCCGACCGCACTGGGCAGGCCCGCAGCGATGCCGGCGAAGATCAGGATCGAAATCCCGTTGCCCAGTCCCCGCTCGGTGATCTGCTCACCGAGCCACATCAGGAACATGGTGCCGGCCGTCAGGCTGACCACTGCCGTCATGCGAAAGCCGAAACCCGGATTGAGCACC
>JBBQZM010000002.1:0-54283 GCA_038207685.1 Burkholderiales bacterium | reverse complement strand
CCCGCTGCAGCGCAGCGGCCAGGAGCTGGCGCGTGATCGCCGCTTCTGGCTGGCCCAGGCGCTGGGCCTGGTGGCCTTTACCGTGGCGGGTTACGGCTGGGTGTGGTGGCTGATGTGGGCGCTGCCCATGGTGTGCTGGCTGCCACTGGTCACCCGCATCCGCAACATCGCCGAGCATGCGCTGGTGGGTGTGAACCAGCCTGACCCGCTGCGCCAGGCGCGCACCACACGGGCCGGCTGGATCGAGCGCGTCTTGCTGGCGCCCTACTGGGTGAATTACCACAACGAGCACCACTTGTTCACCCAACTGCCCTGCTGGCAGTTGCCCAAAGCACATGCGCTGCTGCAGCAGGCTGGCACCACGGCGCGCATGGAGGTGCAGCCGGGTTACCTGCCGGTATTGCGGCTGGCAACGACGCGGCCGGCTGTAGGCTGACGCTGCCAGGCGCTGGGGCTCGTCAGCGCACAAAGTGGTCGATGTAGTGGGCGCCCAGGCCCACCTCGGCATAGTGCTGGCGGCACATCGCGATCTTGCTGAACACGTCCTCGTAGCCGGTCTGACGGCCTTGCGCGTCGACGTAGACCAGGGCGCCGTGGATGTTGAACTGGGTGATCATCTCGGGCTGGCCGGCGACCTCGTCGACCACCAGGGTGTGGATCTCGTTGTCGGGGGGTTCAGCTGATCAGGTAACCGCCGTCGACCGGCAGCACGACGCCGGTGACAAACTGCGCCACGGCGCTGGCCAGAAACAGCACCGGGCCGGCCACGTCCTCGGGTGTGCTCCAGCGGCCCAACGGTGTGCGGTCGAGTAGGGGCTTGGCACGCGCCGGGTCGTCCTGCAGCGCCTGCGTCAGCGGCGTGGCGATCCAGCCCGGCGCCACCGCATTGGCGCGGATGCCGTCGGCGGCATAGGCGATGGCCAGGCGCTTGGTCAATGGGGCCACGCCGCCCTTGCTGGCGCTGTAGCCCGGCACCAGGCCGCCACCAAAGAAGCTCAGCATCGACGCGGTGTTGACAATGCAGCCGCGCCGCTCGCGCAGCGCCGGCCGGGCCGCGGCACAGACGCGCATCGTGCCGTTGAGGTTGAGGTTGAGGTTGATGTCGACGACATCGGCAAAAGCCGTCGGTTCGTGTTCGGCGCCGCGCCGGATCACGCCGGCGCAGAGTTGACCACCACGTCCAGCGGGCCCAGGCCGGTGACCAGCGTGTCCACCGCGGCCTGGTCGCGCACGTCCAGCCGTTTGAAGCGGATCGTGCTGTCGCGCTCGGCCGCGGCCTGCACCTCGTCGTCGGTGGCGCCGGTAGCGGGGACCTGTGCACCGCTGGCCGCAAAGGCGCGGGCAATGCCCAGGCCGATGCCGCTGCTGGCGCCGGTGATCAGCAGACGTCGGGCGGTGTCCGGCGGGGAAGTGGCAGTCATGCAGGCAGTCCTTGTGACGCGACTTCTCAAGTCGGGGCTGGGGGCGCCGCGGCGGCAGGGACGACAGGTGCAGTCGCTGGCCGCTCAGGGCGCCAGCGCCGCCAGCTTCAGCAGATGTGAACGGCCAAGCCAGAGCGCACCCTCGCGGTGGTCGCGCAGTGCATCGCCGGTGTTGGGGTGGATGAAGACATCGATGTCGCCGTGGTTCAGCGCCAGCCAGCCCAGCACCGGCGACAGGTGCTCGGCGGCAAAGGCCAACTGGCAGCTGCCCATCGGGTGCGGCCCCACCGGCTGCTCGTGGAAGCGGCCCACCTGTACCCACGCCACCAATTCGGCCTGTGCCGTCTCGCGCAGCGCCCAGGCGGCGGCCCGGCTGCCGGCGTCGAAATAGAGGTGGGCATGCCAGCTGTCGATCAGGGTGGTTGGGAGCGAGGCCATGAAGTTGATCATGCCACCGCGACGGCAGTGCCTGGTTTCAGCTAGCGGCCGGTACCCCGGCCAGCGGCAGGATGTGGCTGCGCACCAGCCCCGGGATCAGTCCGGCCACCAGCTTGGCGGCTTGCGAAAACGGTTGTTGGCTGCTGGTGGCCAGCACCACCTGCTGGCGCAGCGGGCGGTCGGCCAGCGGCACGGCGGCCAGCAGCCCGGCGGCTACCTCGTCCGCCACCGCATGGCGCGGCAGCAGGCTGGCGCAATCATGGTCTTGCAGCAGCCGCTTGATGACGCCGGCCGAGTCGGCCTGCGCCAGCACCTGCAGCTGCAGGCCGATGCGGCGCGACTCGTCGTCGAGCAGGCTGCACAGCGCATTGGGCGCCACCGGCAGCACCAGCGGCAGGCCGGCCAGCGCGGCCAGCCGAGTGGTGGCCGGCGGGCCGCCGCTGTCGCCGCTGCCGCCGCCGCCGGGCAGGCGAGCCAGCACCGGCGGGCGGCCGACCACGCACAGCGGCGTTTCGAACAGCGAGCGGTAGTGATTGGGCCCTTGCCCCCGGTAGCGGTTGAGCACCGCCAGATCCACCCTGCCCTCGGCCAGCGCGGTCTCCAGATCACCGCTGTAGCCCTCGCGCACCCGCAGCTGCAGCAGCGGCTGGCGCATCACCAGCTCGCTGCACAGGGCGCTGGCCAGCCGCGCGGCCAGCGAGGGCACCAGGCCCAGCGTGACCGGGCCGCCGGGTGCGCCGGCCTGCTCGCGCAGCGTCTGGGTCAGGTTGTCGGCGTCGGCCAGCAGCGCCTGCAGCCGCGGCAGCGCCTCGCGCGCCCAGTCGGTGGGCACCACGCCGCGGCCGGTGCGGTGAAACAGCGCACCGCCCAGTGCGCGTTCGATCTCGGCCAGGTGGCGACTGGCGGCCGACTGGGCAATGCCCAGGCTGATCGCGGCGCGGCTCAAGCTGCCGCAACGGGCCAGTGTGGCCACGGTGCGCAAGGCGTGCAGGTTCAGTTCAGGCATGCGATCACCGGATAGCTGTTATCTGCAAACAGATTAACCGGCGGCGCGGCTTCTGACTACATTGAGCCGGCGGCGCCAGACCGCAGGAGACAAACCCAAGATGGCCGGACCCCTCACCGGGCTGCGTGTGCTCGACATCGCCACCATCATCGCCGGGCCTTCGGCGGCATCGCTGCTGGCCGATTACGGCGCCGATGTGCTGAAGGTGGAATTGCCCGGCGACGGTGACGGCGCCCGCGGTTTTCCGCCGCACAAGAACGGCAAGGCGTTGTGGTGGAAGGTGACCAACCGCGGCAAGCGCTTCATCACCTTGGACTTGCGCCGGCCCGCGGGCGCCGCGCTGTTGCTGCGGCTGCTGCCGCACTACGACGTGCTGATCGAGAACTTCCGCCCCGGCACGCTGGACGGCTGGGGGCTGGACCGCGACACGCTGTGGCGCGCCCAGGCGCGGCTGGTGATCCTGCGTGTCAGCGGTTTTGGCCAGACCGGCCCCTACCGCGACCGGCCGGGTTTTGCCCGCGTCTTCGAGGCCATGGGCGGCTTGACCCACCTCACCGGCGAGGCCGACGGCCAGCCCATGCATGCCGGCTACCCGGTGGCCGACAACGTGGGTGGCCTGTTTGGCGCGCTGGGTGTGATGGCCGCGCTGTGGAAACGCGCCGGCCAACCCGATGCGCCGGGCGAAGAGATCGACTTGTCGCTGGTGGAATCGACCTTCAAGCTGCTGGAATTCCTGCCCATCGAGTACCAGCAACTGGGCGTGGTGCGGCAGCGCTCGGGCAATGCCAGCCAGTATTCGGCGCCGGCGGCGCTGTTTCTCACCCAGGATGGGCGCTGGGTTTCGCTGGCCGGCAGCACCGCCGCGCTGTTTGCCGCCAACTGCCGCGCCATCGGTCGGCCCGAGCTGGCCACTGATCCGCGTTTTGCCAACAACACGCTGCGGGTGCAGCATGGGCCGGAGCTGAACGCGATCTTCGGCCACTGGGTGGCGCAGCGGCCGCTGGCTGCGGTGCTGCAGGCTTTCGAGGCGGCGGGTGGCACCATCGCGCCGGTGTATGCCATCGACCAGATTGCCGCCGATCCGCAGATGGTGGCGCGCCAAGCCATCTGCGATGTGCCCGATGGCGACTTTGGCAGCGTGCAGATGGCCACCGTGGTGCCACGATTTGCCGTCGACCCCTGCGCCATCCGCCACAGCGGCGGCGCGCTGGGCCAGGATAACGACGCGGTGTACCGCGACGAGCTCGGCCTGGACGCCGCTGAGCTGGCGCAGCTGCGCGCTGACCGCACCATCTGACCCCGCCCGCAGGAGACCGCCCATGCCACTGACCGCCGACAACCATCCGCTGGTGCGGCTTGTACCCGACGAGCAGCTGATGCTGCGGCATGTGCAGCAGCTGGTGGCCGAGCAGATCGGCCCCGACGCCGAGCGGGTGGGACGCGAGGATGTGTTTGCCTGGGACACCTTCCGGCTGCTGGGCAGCGAGGGTGTGATCGCCACCGGCTTTCCGCGCGCCTGGGGCGGCAGCGAGGCCAGCATGCTGCTGCGTGTGCGCATTGTCGAGGAGCTGGCCAGCGTCTGCAGCACCGCGGCGTCGATCATCACCGGCACCGACTTGTCGTCACGGCCGCTGGTGGCCGGCGGATGCCGGGCCTTGCAAGACGCCTGGCTGCCCGATCTGGCGGCGGGCCACCGGCAATCGGCGTTTGCGCTGACCGAGCCCGGCGCTGGCAGCGATGTGGCGCGGCTGGCCTGCCGTTTTGTCGATGCCCCGAACGGCGGTGTGCTGCTCAGCGGCCGCAAGAAGTTCATCACCCGTGCCAGCACCGCCGACCTGTTGGTGGTGGTGGCGCGGCGCGAGGGTGGGCCGGCCGGCGCCAAGGGCTTGTCGGCGTTTGCGGTGCCGCGTGATGCCGCTGGGCTGAGCGTATCGGCCGACATCCCCAAGCTCGGCTGGTACGGCGTGCCGATCGCGATGGTGGACTTTGATCAGGTCGAAGTGCGGGCCGACCACCGTCTGGGCGCCGAAGGCCGGGGCATGGCCATCGCCCAGGATTCGCTGCTGCGGGCGCGCATCGGCCATGCGGCGATCGCGCTGGGGCGCATGCGCGGCGCGCTGCAGATCGCCAGTCAATATGCGAATCAGCGTCAGGTCTTTGGCCAGGCGGTGGGCGGCCACCAGGGCATGCAGTGGAAGCTGGCCGACATGGCCGCCACGCTGGAGTCGATGCGCTGCCTGGTCTACAGCACGGCGCTGCGTTATGACGCGGCCGATCCGGCGGTGGCCACCCATGCCTCTATCGCCAAGATGCAGGCCACCGACGCCTGCATGGCGCTGGTGGTGGATGCGCTGCAGGTGCTGGGCGGCAATGGCTACCTGAAGGCTTTTCCGCTGGAACGCTTTCTGCGCGACGCCAAGCTCAACCAGATCGGCGAGGGCACCAGCGAAGTGCACAAGGGCTTGATCGGCCGTGCTGTGCTGCAGCAGGCGGCATCATTGCCGCGCCATCCCTGCCTGGACTTTGACCCCGACTTGTTCTGCAGCGGCCAGCCGTCATGAACGATCGATTGCGCAACGCCTTGTGCCAGCGGCTGGGCATCCAGGTGCCGGTGTTTGGCTTGGCGCATCACATCGAGGTGGCGGCGGCGATCTCGCGCGCCGGCGGCCTGGGGGTGTATGCCGCCGCGCGGGATGGCCCAGATGAACTGGCCGGCAAGCTGCGTGCGCTGCGTGCGCTGTGCCCGGACCACCCGGTGGGCGTGGATCTGCTGCTGCCGACCAGCCTGCCCGATCAACAGAGTGCCGAGGCGGTGGCCGCCGCCGTGCCCGAGGGCCACCGCCAGTGGGTGGCGCAACTGGCCCAGCGGCACCAAGTGCCGCCGGCCACACGCGGCAATTTCTTCTCGCTGTATGTGCGCTCGCAGGCCTTGTTCAATGAGCAGGTCGAGGCCGCGGTGGCCAGCGGCGTCGAGGTCTTTGCGGCGGGTGTGGGCACACCGCCGGCGGTGCTGGCGCGGGCGCGGGCGGCTGGCCAGCACACCATTGCGCTGGTCGGCCATCCGCGCCATGCGGCCAAGGCCATCGCCGCTGGCGCTGACATCCTGGTGGCCCAAGGCTACGACGCTGGCGGCCACACCGGGCC
This sequence comes from Burkholderiales bacterium, assembly GCA_038207685.1. GTDB lineage: Bacteria > Pseudomonadota > Gammaproteobacteria > Burkholderiales > Burkholderiaceae_C > Pseudaquabacterium. The sequence continues at coordinate 48,274 of JBBQZM010000002.1, read as the reverse complement.
GATCGGCACCTACAGCCTGGTGCCGCAGATCGTGGCCGCAGCCGGTGGGCGGCCGGTGATTGCCGCCGGCGGCATCGGCTGCGGCGCGCAGGTGGCGGCGGCGCTGGCGCTGGGTGCGCAAGGCGCCTGGCTGGGCACGTTGTGGCTGGGCACCGCCGAACACGAACTGCCGGCGGCGCTGAGCGCCAAGCTGATCGCCGCCGCCAGCGACGACACGGTGATCACCCGCGCCCACAGCGGCAAGCCCTGCCGCGTGGTGCGCAGCGCCTTCAGCGATGCCTGGGACGAGCCCGGCGCACCGGCGCCGCTGGACATGCCTTACCAGCAGGCGCTGACCGGCGCACTGCTGGCCGCGGTGGAAGAACACGAGGTGGCGCCGCTGCTCTACGAAGCCGCGGGCCAGAGCGTGGCCTGGTTGCAGCAGGTGCAGCCGGTGCAGGCGGTGATGGACAGGCTGCTGCGCGAGACGCGGCAGGCACTGGACGCGATGCGGCCCTACCTGGCTGCTGATTGAGAACCCGACCCAGACCCCCAGGAGACCCGCATGATCAACAGACGCCAGTTTCAGGCCCGTGCCCTCACCCTGCTGGGCGCCACCGCGCTGCCCACCGCAGCCGTCAGGGCCGAAACCCGGCCCGCCGGGCCCGGTGGCTTTCCGAACAAGCAGATCAAGCTGATCGTGCCCTACCCGGCCGGCGGCATCGTCGATGTGGTCACCCGCGCGGCGAGCGATCCGTTGTCGGCCGATCTGCCGCAGCGCATCATCGTGGAGAACCGCACCGGCGCCGACGGCCGCATCGGCCTGAACGCGGTGGCACAATCGCCGGCCGACGGCTACACCTTGCTGGCGGCCACGCCCATCGTCGCGGTGGGTGAGCACCTGATGCCCGAAATGGCCGGCCGCTCCAAGGACTTTGCGGGCATCTGCGCCATCGCTGCGCCACCGTCGGTCTTTGTGGTCTGGAGCGGCCTGGCGGCAAAGACGCTGAAGGAGGCCATCGCCTTGGCGGCGAGCAAACCCGGCGAGCTCAACGTGCCCAACCCCGGCGCCGGCAGCTCGATCCACCTGGGCCAGGAACTGCTGTTCGAGCGCACCGGCGTCAAGGTCACCAACATCAACTACCGCGGCCAGCCGCAGTCGCTGATCGACCTGGCCGAGGGTCGCCTGCACTTCGCGCTGATCTCGCAGAGCCTGGCGCTGCCGCTGATCCAGACCGGCAAGCTGCGCGCGCTGGCGGTGAATGCGGGCAAGCGCACCCGCTCGCTGCCCGAGGTGCCCACCGTGGCCGAGGCCGGTTTTCCGGATGTGCTGGTGCAATCCTGGTACGGCGTGGCGGCGCCGGCCAAGACACCGACGCCGGTGCTGGCCTACCTCAGCGAGCAATTCCTGCGCACCCTGGCCCAGCCTGATACCCGCGCCAAGCTGGAGGCCATCGACGCCGAGATCATGGCGCTGGGCGGCTCAGCCTTCGACGCGCTGATCGCCAACGAGCACCTGCGCTGGGGTGAGTTGATCAAGAAGCGCGGCATCAAGATGGGCTGAAAGCCGGCCAGCCTGGAAGGCTGGCGGCGATCATCGATCGGGCGGCGCCAACCGCCCTAGCGCCCTAGCGCCCTAACTCCCTACCGCCCTACCGCCCTACCCCGCGGCGGCCTGCGATCAGGGCTTGCGGGCCTCGATCAGCACATCCACCCGCCGATTGGGCAACAGGCATTCGCGCAGGTCGACCGGCGACGCAAAGCGGGCTTCGCAGCCTTGCACCTGCTGCTTGTCGCCCTGGGCGTCGGTCTGGATCAGCGCGTCGCTCAGGCCCAGCCGGCGCAGTTCGGCGCGCACCGTCTGCACCCGACGCTCTGACAGGCGCTGGTTGTAATCGCCCTCACCGGTGCTGTTGAGCCGGTCGGCATGGCCGACCAGGCGGATTGCCTGCACCACCAGCCGCTCGGCCTGCATCTTGCGCACCAGTTGCTCCAACTGCACGATGCTGAACGGCCGCATGTTGGCCGCGTCATGCTGGTCGAAGTTGAAGACGACCTGGGCCGACAGCGTCAGCGCCTGGATCGGCGGCGGCGGCGGTGATGATGGTGCGGGCGGTGGCGGTGGCGCCGGCGGGGCCACGACGACTGGGGTCGGCGGTGGCACGCAAGCACTGGCCAGGGCCTGGGCATCGGCCAGCAAGTCTTCGGCGATCTGCACGTAGGGCTTGGCATGGCGCCACTGTTGCTGGGCGTGCTCGTTGCCGGCATGCACCAGTTCCACTTCGGCGCAGGCGGCCTTGTGCTGTGCGCAGCGCCAGCCGGGCTGGCTGCGCAGGCCTGCCGCCCGTTCCCACAGGTCGGGGCGCAGGCGGATCGCATCGTTGACCAGTGGCGTGTCCATCGGCAAGGGGCTGCCGCCAGCCTCCATGCCGCGGATCAACAATTCGCTCTCGGTCATCGCCGCCTGCGGAAAGGCGCTGCGGTCGTTGCGGGTGTACTCGTGGAAGCTCACATCCAGCCAGCACTGGGCCTTGGCCAGGTGGTAATCGCGCAGCGGCCGGCCACCGTCGTTCAGGCCCTGGATGCGGGCTTGCAGCGTTTCATAAGCGCGGTGATCGGCCTGGATCGCGTCGTCGGTGATGCGCGCGGCCGGCGCAGCGAGTTGTCTGTTCTGCGCGGTGGCAGCGGCGGCGCAGGCCAGCAGCGCCAGAGGCAAGAGGAAGGGTTTGATCGATGTCATCGGGCCAGGCTCCGGTTGAGCTCGCGGTCACTGCCTTTGAACAGGTTCTCGTCGAACTTGAAGCGCAGGCGCAGGTAGGCGCCCGAGCGGGTGTATTCATAACCAGCCAGATCGGCGTCGCCGGCAAAGCCGGTGAAGTTGAAGCCCGCCGACAACCACAGGTTCTGGCGCAGCAGGTAACCGGCCTCGACCCCCAGCGCGGTCTGCCGGGCGCCGCGTTGGCCGATTTGCGCCGCCAGCAAGGCGCCCAGATCCCAGTTCTCGGTGATGTCGTAGACCATCCGGCCGGAGACCAGGGCGGCCTTGAAGCGGTCTTCGACGCCGAGTTCAAAACGATCGGCCTGCCACTTGCCGGCGATGCGCGCGGTCAGCCACCACGGCCGCGACGGGTGCCAGTCGGCATGGGTCGAGGCGATCCAGGCGCGTGAACGCAACTCGCCCACGGCGGCGTTGCTGGCGTCGGTCTCCTGCTTGTATTCGAGCTTGGCCAGCGCATTGACCCGGTTGCGGTCGGTCTCGCGGTAGGCCAGGCCGACGATGGCGCGGTTTTGCAGCACATCGCCGCGCGCCGCGTAATCCGTGCGCAGCAGGTAGTTGCGGCCCAGCAGGGTCCAGTCGCGGTCGAGTTTGCGCGCCACCATCACCTGCCACAGCAGGGTCTTGAAGCGCTCGTCCTCGACGGTGCTGCCCACATCCCCGGAGCGGCGCAGTTCCAGGCGCGTGCTGCCACGCCACAGCGGATCGGCCGCGTAGTCCAGGCCGACGCTGTAGGCCCGCGCAGGCGCGGTGTCGCCCGACACCACACGGATGTCCTCGACCGCGGCATTGGCCCGGATGCCTTCGGCCAGGTCCCAGAACTGGCGCGCGCCGCTGGCCAGTTGCAGATCACGTCCGGAGATCGCGTCGCGCAAGCGGTACTCGCTGAACAGCTGGGTATCGCGCCAGTGGGTTGACTCCACGCCCAGCGCAAAGGCGCTGGCATGGCGGTCGATGTCGGACACGCCGCCCAGCTGCACCCAGCCCTGCTGGCGCTCGTAACGGCCATACAAGCGGGTGCGCTCGCTGACCTGGTAGTCGGCGCCCAGCGCGGCGCGGCGGCGTGGGTCGCCCGAGATATCGGACTCGATCTCCGCGCCCAGCCGCAGCCGGCTGTTGACCCGGTAGCCCAGGCCAAAGCGCAGGCTGCGGCTGTCGAGTTCGGTGCCAGCGGCCAAGGAAGTCTTGGCCGGCACCAAGCCGCCTTGCTGGATGATGGGCAGGCCGGTGGTCGGGTCCAGCACCTGGTTGCCAAAGCCCAGCGCACCGCCGCCCGATCCGCTGGCAATGCTGCCGCTCAGACCCGAGGTCAGGCCGAAGGGCGAGGTCAGCACCCCATTGCCCTGGGTGCCGACGGTTTCACGCACCGAGCGCAGGCTGGCATCCAGCGTCAATTGCTCGCTGGCCAGCCAGCGCAGGCCCAGGCCGGCGGCACTGCGCTCGCCACCGCCGGGGTTGCGGTCTTCGCTCTGCCAGCCTTCGGCATAGGCCTTCAGGCTGTCGGTCAGCTTGAAGCCGCCACGGGCATAGGCCTCGCCACGGCCGCCGTTGAGCGGCGCCGCCGGGTTGTTGAAGCCGGGCTCGGAGCGGCCGACAAACAGCCGGGCATCGGTGCGCTCGCCTTCATGCGCCAGCTCCACCCGCCAGGCCGAGCCCTGCACCTCGCCGGCGCGCTGCGCCAGTGCCGGGGTTACCGTCTGGTTGGTCGGGTTGGTGTTGACGGTGCTGGTGCTGCGCGCCAGCTCGGCCACCAGCGCAGTGCGCGGGCCCAGCCGCAGCGTGGCATTGGCGCTGGTCAGGTCGTAGGGCGCGAGCGCACTGCGGTCGATGACCGCCGAGCCACCGACTTCAAGCGCATCGTTGAGGCGCCACTGCGCGTCGGCACCGCCAACCCAGAAAGCCTCGCCGCCCTGGTCGACTTCATAGCTCACCCGCAGCGACACCGGGTTCAGATCGGCATCCACCGAGGGCAAGAAGCTGGCCAGCAGGATGCGGCCGGAGAAGGGCTCGAAGCTGTAGTCCACCAGCCGCTGCAGCGGCCGCACCGCGACGATGCGCGAGGGCTGGAAACGGTCGCGGGTGATGACCTCGATCTTGTCGCTGCCCTCCAGCACCGCGTTGTTGCGCAGGCCGTAGGGGCCGGAGCCCTGGCTGGCGAACTCCTCGACCACCTGGCGCAGCGTGTCGTTGAAGACAAAGCCGCTGCCACTGAAGTTGGCCTGCTCGTGGTGAAAGCGCAAACCCGTGGCGCTGCGGTTGTAGTTGCCCAGGCTGCGCTGCTTCAGCGAGGCCACGGCGCCCTGGCCGATGGCCTGGGTGAAACCGTCGCCGGTGACAAAGTCACCATAGAGCGCATAGCTCTTGCCCTGGTCGACGCGCAGGTAGAGGCGGTCACCCGAGCGTGCGTCGAAGCTGCGCAGCGAGGCATCGCCATACACCGGGTAGAGCTCGTCGGGCCGGATGTCGCGCAGCAGGCGGGCGCGGGTGGCCTTGTCCGAGTCGTAGGCGGCGGTCAGCAGCAGATCACCGCGGATCGTGCCCTTGAGGTAGAACGCAGCGCGCGCGGCGGCGTTGGCCTTGCCGTTGTTGAACTCGCGTGACCAGGCCTGGATCTCCTGCTCGAAGGCATCACCGCGGCGCACCGGCTGCAGGCCCACCTTGTTGCGGAAGCTGATCACGCCTTCGATCAGGCCGGCGGCCACCATCGGCCGCAGCTCGGGCACAAAGCTGATGGTGCCGGTGGCGGCTTCACCAGCGGCGCTGATGCGAATCCGCACATCCTGCGGCTCGGTCGGCGCCAGCAGTGTGAATTCGGCCAGGCCGCCGCTGACCTGCAGCTGCACGCCGGGTGTGCTGCGATCGGCGTCGAGCCGGCGCGGGCCGAACTCATCGGTGCGCGCACCGGGCAGCAGCACGCGTCCGCCGGAATGCTCGATGGTGATGAAAGTGGGCGTCAACAGCGGCTGGCCGTCCGCCGTGAACAAGCGGATGCGCAGCAGCACCGGGCTCTGGCCGTCGGCGGGCACGGCGTCGCGATCGACTTCGACCAGGATGCGCGAGACCGCCGCCGCGTCGTCTGGCGCACGCGGGTGCAGCCGGGCATCACCGGCCGAGATCGGCGAGTAGCGCACGTCGGTGGGCGAGCCCGCCGGCGCATGCTGGGCCAGCGCGGCCGACAGTGACAACAGCGCTGCCGCGGCAATGACGCTGTGCGGGAGGAGGCGTTCAGCGCGTGGCATCTTGGCCTCCTGCTGCGCCGCTGGCTGGCGTTCGAGGTCTGGGGACAAGCTGGTTCGCGCCATCGGTACCTTGCTGCGGCGTGCTTTGCGGGTTCAAGCCATGCGCCTTGCTGTCGAAGCGCAGGGCCGGGCCCTTTTCGGTTTCGGGTGCGCGGACCTCGCCCTGGGCGCGGCGCGCCTTGACCTGGTCGAGCACCGGGTTGCTGCAACTGCCTTCGATGAAGTCGGCGCGGTGCAGCTCGCCGTTTTTCAGGTCCAGCCACAGGCTGCCGGCATCGCCGAGGTTGCGGTTGCTCGACGTCGTCAGCCGTGCGCCCAGCGGCAGGGTCACGCTGTCGACCTTCAGCACATGGCTCTTGGGCGGCAGGCCGCAAAGGCTGTACTTGCCCTCGCTGTCGGAGATCAGCGTGCTGCCGTCCTGCATCACCAGGCGCACGCCGGGGATGCCGAGCTCCTCGCTGTCCTGCACATGGTTGCCGTTGCAGTCGACGAAGATCTTGCCCAGCACGCAGGCATCGCTGCCAAATACGCCACCGGCCACGCGCACCTGGAAGCGGCCTTCATTGGTCGTGGCGCTGCCTGGCAAGGGCGAGAAGTCGGGGCCGACGCAGCCTGCCGGCACGCCGCAAGCGTGGCCGACGGCGCGGTTGATGCCGTCGCCGCTGTCGGCGCCGACGCCGATGCGCACCCGGTAATGCAGCACCAGCTGGCGACTGGCCGGCATCGCGCCCAGGTGGAAGGCCAGGGTCGGGCCGACACCTCCTTGCGGATCGGCGATCGGCTGGCTGCCCACCATGGCCGTGCCGGCGATGTAGGTGAAGCCGGCCGGCAGCCGGTCGACCACCGTGGTCTGGCGCGGCAGTGCACCCGCCATCACCTGCACCGTGATGCTGTAACGCAGGCTGTCGCCGATCTCGACCAGTTGCCGGTTGCCGGTCTTGGACAGGCTGATGGCGCTGGGCGCCGCCAGGTCAACCGGCAGATGGTTGTTGACGATGTTGGCGCCCCCCGAGCCGCTGTTGAGCAGCAGGTAGTACAACGTGCCGGTGCCCACCGGTGCCGTCGGCGCGGTGGCCTGGGGCTGCACCGGGAACACCGCATTCGGCCCCCCCGTGGGTTGCAGCGGGCCGGTGGCCGGCGGGATCAGCAGTGAGGGGAATAAGTAACCCGCCGGCGGCGTCAGCACGAGGCTGAAGTTGCAGCTGGCCGGTGCCGAGGGCGCAAACAGGTACTGGTAGAAGCCATCGGCGCCGACGGTCATGGCGATGCCGTCGCCATTGATCGTGTAGCCGCCCAGCGTGGCGCCGACGATGGACGTCGCCGGATTCCAGCCTGGGCAATTGCCCACCGGCGCCATCGTCACCACTGTGCCGGGCACCGGCGAGCGGGTGCCCGAGTCGTAGACCACGCCGTTCGGATCGACCGGCAGGCTTTGTTGCGGCAAGTCCTGGCCCGGCGCCAGCACCACGCTCAGCGTCGGGTTGGCACCGCGCGCCAGGCAGGAACTGGCGCTGCCCAGCGGCGCCGCCGGATTGCAAGAGGTGCCCGAGCTGCCCGGCCCGGCTTCGCCGTTGACCGGGTAGCCAAAGATGACGCCCGAGTCCGGATCGCGGAAGCGCACGGCGAGCGCAATGCCCGGGATCAGGTCGGCGATGCGGTAGCTGCCGTCGACGCCGGTGGTGGCGCGGCCGACGATCGCACCGCTGGCGGTGTCGATGACTTCCACGCCCCAGCCGGGCAGCCGGCGATCGCCGCCGTCAAGCACCCGCGGGCTGCTGCCTTTGTCGTACCAGACCGTGCCCGAGATCGACGCCGCCAGTTGCACCGGGGTGGGCGTGCGGCAGGCGTTGTGGTTGACGGTGGCACTGCACTCGGGCAGCACGCCCGGGTTGTTCAGGAAGGCGTCGCGATCGGCGGCCGACGGGCGCCGGGCATCGATCTCGCCGCCGCCGTCGACCAGCACCAGGTTGTTCACCGGCGAGGCCGCCGCGGCCGCGGCCGCCACATGGACCAGCACGCTGATCGCATCGGCGCGGCTGGCGCCTGCGGCGATCACGGCTGAGGTGCTGCAGTCGAAGCGCGTGTCACCGACCGCGCCGCCGCAGACCCAGCCACTGCCGCTGGGCTGGGCGGCCAATGTCAGGCCGGCGGGCAGTCGGTCGCTGACGGTGTAGGGGCCGCTGCTCGCCACTTCGCCGGCATTGCGCACGCTGATCAGGTAGCGGCCGGTGTGGCTGACGGTGAAGCGGTCCTCGACATGGCGCTTGCTGACCCGCAGGTCGGGCGAGTTGCCCAGTTCGCCGAACAGATTGCCCAGCGACAGGCCGCCCGGCGGCAGCACGATGGCGCTGATCGCCGACGGTGCGACGGCCGGCGGGGTGGCCGTGCCGCCCAGGCTGCCGGCAGTGGTGCGGCCGTTCACCGTGCCCGCCGGTTGCGTCGGTTCGGTGACGATGTATGTGCCTGGACGCAGGCCGTCGAAGCGGTAAGCGCCGTCGGCATCGGTGATGGCGGTGGCTGTCACCGCGTTGCCCAGGTCATCGGTGCCGGTCAGCACCAGGTTGACGCCAGCCAGCCCGGTTTCACCGGCGTCGATCAGGCCGTTGTCGTTGTTGTCGGCATAGACGCGCCCGGCCACTGCGCCCAGCGGCAGTTCGCCGAAGTTGTTGCCGGTCGAGGTGGCGCCCACCGCCAGCGTGATTGTGCTGATGGCGCTGGGCGTGGTGGCCACCGGGGTGGCGGTGCCGCCGGCGCTGCCGGCGTTGGTGCGGCCATTCAACGTGCTGGCGGGCTGGGTGGGCTCGGTCACGGTATAGCTGCCCGGCGCCAGCGCGCTGAAGCTGTAGGCGCCGTTGGCATCGGTGGTGGTGCTGCGACTGACCGGGCGCGCCGCCGTGTCGGTGCCGGTGAGCTCGACGGTGATGCCGGCGATGCCGGTCTCGTTGCTGCCAATCAGCCCGTCGTTGTTGTTGTCCAGCCAGATGCGGCCGCTGATGGCGCTGTTGTTGGCGATCTCGGCAAAGTTGTTGTCGGTGGCGCTGGTGCCTGGGGTGGTCAGCACCACGGTGCTGATGGCGCTGGGCACGGTGTTGATGCCGGTGGCGCCGCCGCCAGCGCTGCCGGGCAGGGTCTGGCCGTTGCTGGTGCCTGCCGGCTGCGTGGGCTGGGTGATGGTGTAGGTGCCAGGCCGCAGGCCCGTCAGGCTGTAGCTGCCGTCGGGCTGTGTGCTGACCGTGTGCGAGACCGCGGCAGCGGTGTCGTCGGTGCCGATGACGACGATGCTCACGCCGCCCAGGCCGGTGTCGGCCGGCAGGTTTTGCAGACCGTTGTTGTCGATGTCGATGAACACCAGGCCGCTGATGGCCACCGGCAGCAGTTCGCCGAAGTGGTTGGCGGTGGCATCAGCCCCGGCAGCCAGCGCGATGGCGCTGATGGCGCTGGGCGTGGTGGTGACCAGGGTGATGCTGCCACCCGAGGTGCCGGCGGTGGTGCGGCCGTTGAGGGTGGTGATGGCGCCGGACACCGGCTGCGCTGATTGCTCAGTGAGCGTGTAGCCCGCTGGGCCGGCTGCCAGCAAGTCGTCGAAGCGGTAGTTGCCGCTGCTATCGGTGGTGGCGGCGCGGCTGACCGGGTTGCCGATCACATCGTTGCCGCTGAGTGTGATGACGATGCCGGCAAAACCGCTTTCGGCGCTGCCGCGCAGGCCGTTGTTGTCGCCATCTTGGTAGACCGATCCGGCCAGCGAGGCCACGCGCTCGGCGAAGTGGTTGCCGGTCGAGCCGCCCGCCGGCAGGTTGCTCAAGGTGATGGCGTTGGCGGTGCTGCTGCTGCCGTTGGCGCCGGGGTTGACACCACCGTCGGCATAACCGGCCGGCTGGGTCTGGCACAAGGTGTAGGTCAAGCCGGCCGAAGCGCCGCTGAAGCTGTAGTTGCCGCTGGCATCGGTGATGGTGCTGGCCACCACCGGCCCGGCGCAACTGCCGCCCGACACCAGGTTGAGGGTGACGCCGGTGATGCGGCCGTCGGTGGGCGTGAGGTCCAGTAGGTTGTCGCGGTTGCGGTCGATGTAGACGGTGCCGCTGATGGCCGTGCTCGACAGTTCACCGAAGTCGTAGTTGCTGCCCTGCACGCCTGCGCTCAGCACGATGGCGCTGATCACGTCGTTGATGGCGGCGCTGCCGCCGGCACTGCCAACGCGGTCGAGGCCGTCGTTGAAACTGCCCGAGGCGGGAGGAATCGTGCCTTCGGTGAGGGTGTAGCCGGAGGCATCGGCCGCCAGCAGATCGTCGAAGCGGTAGTTGCCGCTGGCGTCGGTGGTGGTGCTGCGACTGACTGCATTGCCGGCAATGTCGCGGCCGCTCAGCGTGACCGGCACGTTGGCGATGCCGGGCTCGCCGGCGTCACGCACGCCGTTGTTGGTATTGGCCGGGGTCGCCGCCGACAAGTCGGCATACACCGATCCCGTCAACGCGCCGACGCGTTCACCGAAATGGTTGCCGGCCGAGCCGGTGGCCGGCAGGTTGCTGATGGTGATGGCGTTGGCCGCGGCGCTGCTGCCGCTGGTGCCGGGGTTGACGCCGCCGTCGGCATAACCGGCCGGCTGGGTCTGGCACAAGGTGTAGGTCAAGCCGGCCGAAGCGCCGCTGAAGCTGTAGCCGCCGCCGGCTTGGGTGGTGGTGATGGCCACCACCGGCCCGGCGCAACTGCCGCCCAGCACCAGGTTGAGGGTGACGCCGGTGATGCGGCCGTCGGGTGGTGTCGCATCCAGCAGGTTGTCGCGGTTGCGGTCAATGTAGACCGTGCCGGTGATCGGCGCGATCGGCAGTTCAGCAAAGTCGTAGTTGCCGCCTTGCAGACCTGCGGCCAGGGGGATGGCGCTGACCACGTCATTGACGGCAGCGCTGCCGCCGGCACTGCCAACACGCTCGCGGCCGTCGTTGAAACTGCCCGAGGCGGGCGGAATCGTGCCCTCGCTGAGGGTGTAGCCAGTGCCATCGGATGCCAGCAGCTCGTCGAAGCGGTAATTGCCCGAGGCGTCGGTGGTGGTGCTGCGGTTCACCGGGTTGCCCAGGATGTCGCGGCCCGTCAGCGTGACCGGCACGTTGACGATGCCGGTCTCACCGGCGTCACGGACACCGTTGTCGGTGCTGGCCGGGGTTGCTGCCGAGAAGTCGGCATAGACCGAGCCGCTGAGCGAGCCGATGCGTTCGCCGAACTGGTTGGCCGTCGAACCGCCGGTCGGCAGCAAGCTGATGGCGATGACGTTGGCGCCTGGCGTGCTGGCGGCCGTACCCGGGTTCTCGACACCATTGGCATAAGCGACGGGCTGGGTCTGGCAGACCAGGTAGCTCGCACCTGCGATGACGCTTGCGAAGCTGTAATTGCCACTGGCGTCGGTGCTGGTGGTCTGCAAGGTGGTGCCGCTGCTGCAGTTGGCGCCCTGCACCAGGCGCATCGTCACGTTGGCGATGCGGCCATCGGTGGGACTGGCATCGATCAGGTTGTCACGGTTACGGTCGATGTAGACGGTGCCGCTGATGGCCGCAATCGGCAACTCGCCAAAGTCGTAGTTGCTGCCTTGCACGCCTGCGCCCAGCACGATGGCGCTGACCACGTCGTTCACCGCCGCACTGCCGCCGGCGCTGCCAACGCGGTCGCGGCCGTCGTTGAAACTGCCCGAGGCGGGCGGAATCGTGCCTTCGCTGAGGCTGTAGCCAGTGCCATCGGATGCCAGCAGCTCGTCGAAGCGGTAATTGCCCGAGGCGTCGGTGGTGGTGCTGCGATTGACCGGGTTGCCCAGGATGTCGCGCCCGCTCAGCGTCACCGGCACGTTGGCGATGCCGGACTCGCCGGCGTCGCGCAGACCGTTGTCGCTGTTGGCCGGTGTGGCCGGTGAACTGTCGGCATAGACAGCGCCCGCCAGCGAGCCGATGCGTTCACCGAAGTGGTTGGCTGCCGAGCCACCTGCCGGCAGGTTGCTCAGGGTGATGGCATTGGCGGCGTTGCTGCTGCCGCTGGTGCCCGGGTTGACACCGCCGTCGCCGTAACCGGCGGGCTGAGTCTGGCAGAGGGTGTAGCTCAGTCCGGCTGAAACACCGCTGAAACTGTAGTTGCCGCTGGCAGCGGTGGTGGTGGTGGCCAGCGCCGGGCCGGCGCAGCCAGCGCCCGACACCAGGCTGAGGGTGACACCGGGGATACGGCCGTCAGTCGGTGTCGCATCCAGCAGGTTGTCGCGGTTGCGGTCGATGTAGACCGTACCGGTGATGGTGGCGACCGGCAACTCGCCGAAGTCGTAGTTGCTGCCCTGCAGACCTGCACCCAAGGGGATGGCGCTGATCACGTCGTTGACGGCAGCGCTGCCGCCGGCACTGCCAACACGCTCGCGGCCGTCGTTGAAACTGCCCGAGGCGGGCGGAATCGTGCCTTCGGTGAGGGTGTAGCCGGAGGCATCGGCCGCCAGCAGATCGTCGAAGCGGTAGTTGCCGCTGGCGTCGGTGGTGGTGCTGCGGTTCACCGGGTTGCCCAGGATGTCGCTGCCGGTCAGCGTGACCGGCACGTTGGTGATGCCGGCCTCGCCGGCGTCACGCAGACCGTTGTCGGTCTGGGCAGGGGTTGCTGGCGAAATGTCGGCATAGACCGAACCGGCCAGCGCGCCGATGCGCTCGCCGAAGTGGTTGGTAGTCGAGCCGCCGGGCGGCAGTGCGGTGATGGTGATGACGTTGGCGCCTGGTGTGCTGGCGGCCGGGCCCGGGTTCTCGACGCCGTTGGCATAAGCGACGGGCTGGGTCTGGCAGACCAGGTAGTTGGCGCCGGCGATGACGCCGGTGAAGCTGTAGGTGCCGTTGACATCGGTGGTGGTGGTCTGCAAGGTGGTGCCGCTGCTGCAGTCGGCGCCCTGCACCAGCCGCAGCGTCACGCCGGCGATGCGGCCGTCGGTGGGCGTGGGGTCGAGCAGGTTGTCGCGGTTGCGGTCGATGTAGACCGTGCCGCCCACCGTGGTCTGCTGCCGTTCACCGAAGTTGAAGACGGTGCCGTCGACGCCGCTGGACAGGTCGATGCTGGCGATGCGGTCGGTGTTGACCGCCGGCGTGTCGGGCTGCGCGGTGCAGCCGGCGGCACAGGCGGCGCCGCCGACCAGGCCCGGATTGACCGGGCCGTTGGCCAGATTGGCGGGCGACGCCGGCAAGCTCTGCTCGAGCGTGTAGCTGATCAGCGGGTCGAGCCCGCTGAAGCTGTAGGCGCCCGAAGCATTGGTGGTGGCCGTGGCCACCAGGGCGAGCGTGCCGGCATTCAGCAAGCGCACGGTGGCGCCGGCGATGGCCGGGTCGGTCGCGGCGTCACGCACGCCGTTGACATTGGCGTCGATGTAGACAAAGCCCGACAGCGTGGGCTTGCGCACCTCGGGGAAGTTGTAGCGCAGACCGGCGTTGTTGCCACCGAGCACCACCGCCGTCCAGGACGAGTTGCCGCTGCCGCCGCCACCAGCGAAGGTGCCGCCGTCGGTTGGCGCCGATGCGCCGGTAGCCGGCGGATCGATGGGGCCGTTGACATAAGCGGCGGGCTGCGTCTGGGTCAGTGTGTAGCCGCTGGCGTTGGACGGCGCCAGGTTGCTGAAGCTGTAGTTGCCGTTGGCATCGGAGGTCGCCGTGCGGCTGATCGCCGTGCCATAGGCATCGGTGCCGGTGAGCGTGATCGTGACACCGGAGATCCTGGGCTCGCTGCCTGCGGCCTGCGGCACGCCGCCATTGACGCCGGTGCGGTCACGGTCTTCGAACACCGTGCCGGTCAGCGACGAGCGGGTCACGGTGATGGTGCTGCTGCCGGCGTTGTTGCCGCCCGGGGTGTCAACGCCACCGGTCTTGGCGGGGCTGTTGTCCACTGTGGCGGTGTTGATCATCGTGCCACCACTGGGATAACTGGTGATGCGCACCGGTACGGTGATGGTGACGGCGCCGGTGGCATCGAGCTGGCCCAGGGCGCAGCTCATGTTCTGCCCCGCCAGCGTGCAGGTACCGCTGCCGGCGGGCAGGGTGCGCGTCCAGTTGATGGCGCCGGTGACTTGCACACCGGCGGGCAGCGCGTCGGTCAGATCGGTTTGCAGCGAGTTGCCAGGCCCGTTGTTGACCACGGTGATGGTCCAGTTGAAGGGCTGCTGCAAGGTGGGACTGGCCACGCTCGCCACCTTGGTGGTGCGCAAGTCGATGCGCTGGCGCAGCGTGGTGAAAGCGTTGGCGCTGTCGTTGGTGGCGAAGCTGTCGGGCTCATTGGCGATCACGGTGACCGCGTTGTTGTAGACATCACCTGCCGGCTCGGGCTGATCCAGCACCTCGGCACGCAGGTAGATGAATTTGCTCTGGCCGCTGGCCAGCTCGCCGATCGCGGGCCCGCTGGTGGCATTGCCCGCAGGCACCGCGCATTGGAAGGTCGGAATCGCGGCACCCGCGCCGGAGGTGACATTGCTGACCGTGCACAGCGGCGTGCTGTTGCAGGTGCTGCCGCCATAGCTGGTGGTGTCGCAGACAAAACGGATGCGCTTGGCCGCAGGTGGCGTCATGGTCTCGGTGACCCGCACATTGGTGCCGAAGGACGGGCCGTTGTTGGTGACGCGCACCTGGTAGCTGATGAAACTGGCGCCTGCGGCGTAGGCCACCGGGTCGACCAGGTCGGTCTTGTCAACCAGCAGATCAAGCGCCGCTGGATTGACGTTCAGCACGGCACTTTGGCTGTTGTTGCCGTTGTCACCGCCGGCCGGGTTCTCGACACTGGTGGTCGTGACCGTGGCCGTGTTGTTGAAGGTGCGTGTGGCATTGCCTGCCAGGAAATTGGGCCGCACCACCAGCGTGACCGACTGCGACTCGCCGTTGTTCAGGCTGCCGATGGTGCAGTTGAAGCTGGGCGATGCGGGTGTCAACAACCCGCCGGCAGCGATCGAGCAGCTTGAGCCGGACTTGGTCGAGCTGATGGACAACACCGTCAGGCCGCTGTCGCCGCCCGTAAACGTGATGCTGTCGCTGATCACGACACCCAGTGCGCTGGACGGGCCGTTGTTGCGGAAGGACAGCACAAAGGTCGACTCCTCGCCCGCCCGCACGGCAGCGGGCGTGGCGGTCTTGCCGGTCATCTCGACGTCGGCAATGGGCTCGATCACCACGCTGTCCGACGCGCTGTTGTTGCTGCTGTTGGGGTCGCCCTCGACGGTGTTGCCGACGTTGGCGGTGTTGGTGAAGCTGCCGTCCAGCAAGGGGCGGTTGACGGTGATCGGCACAGTGACCGTCTCACCAGCCAGCAGTTGACCGGCCGTCTGGGTGCAGGTGACTGCGGCGGCTGAGTTTGTGCAGTTGAAGGTGGCCGTGCCGCCCGAGACCACGGCGGTGATCGGGCTGGCAAGCGACGATCGACCATTGATCCAGGCCGGCACGGTGTCGGTGATGCGCACGCCGGTGGCGGGTTGGCCCGCAGCCACATTGCTGACCACCAGGGTGTAGGTCACCGAGCCTTCGGAAGTGGACACCGTCTTGTCGCCGCCGGTCGGCGTCGAGGTGGTCTTGCTGATGGCCAGGTCGGGGATGGTGCTGGTCGAGTTGGCGGTGGCGGTGATGCAGTCGTTGCCAGGGTTCGGGTCGCCTTCAATCGGCGGGGAGGGATTGCCGCCAGCCGCCGGCACGCTGCTGCCGGTGCAGGCGGTGTTGCTGACGCCGCCATTGGACGTGGCTGTGGTGGTGATGAGCAAGTTGGGCAGCGAGGCGGCCACGGCCAGGCCGCCGGTGTTGGCGTGGTCGCACTGCACCACCGCGCCGGCCGGGGCGCAGGTCCAGCCCGTGCCGCTGGCGCTGACAAAGTTCTCGCCGCTCAGCGACTCCACCACCCGCAATGGCCCGGTGGCGACGCGTGGGCCGTTGTTGGTCACCCTGATGGTCGACACCATGTTCGACCCCAGTGCCACCGGATTGGGCGTCTTGGACTTGCTCAGCGACAGGTTGGCGCCGTCGGGCAGCACCAGCAGCGAGCGAGAGGCGCTGTTGTTGCCGGCCACCGGGTCGGTGGAACTGGCGGCGATGCTGGCGGTATTGTTGTAGTTGGTGCCGGTGGGCCCGACCGTGGCGGTGTCGGGTGCGGTGGCTACCAGGGTGATGTTGTCGGTGGCGCCCACGGACATCGTGGCGCGGGTGCAACTGACGTTGGGTGCCGAGAAACTGCAACTCCAGTTGGGGCCGGTGGCCGAGACGAAGGCCCAGCCAGCGGGCAAAGGATCGCTCACCACCACGGCGGTGGCAGTGGATGGGCCGCTGTTGCGCGGGTCGATGCGGTAGGTGACGTTGCTGCCTGCTACTGCAGGCGAGGCCGAGGTGACCACTTTGGTGGCGATGCGCACATCGGCGCCCGGCAGCACCGCGGTGTCCACCGTGGCCGTGTTGTTGGCGTTTTCGGGTTCAGCCACGCTGCCTGAAGCCGCGGGTGCCACGGTGGCGCTGTTGGTGATGTTGCCGCCACCGGCGGTCACGGTGCCGGTGATCGTGATGTTGGGTGCCGTGGCCGCAACAGCGATGCTGGCGCTGCGTGTGCAGGTCACGACGCCGGCGCTGTGTGAGCAGGTCCAGCCGGTGCCGCTGGCCGAGCCAAAGGTCACCGCGGGTGGCAGGTTGTTGGTGACAACGATGTTGCCGCTGACGTTCGGGCCGCCATTGCTGACCCTCAGTGTGTAGCTGATGGCGGCGCCGCCGACCACCGGATCAGGCGCGTCGGTCAGGGTCAGGGCCATGTCGGCGCCGCTGTTCACCGTGGTGATCTTGCTCTCGGTGTTGTTGGTCGAATTCCCATCGCTGTCGGCAAAAACCTCTGCGGTGGCAGAGATGCTGGTCGGTCCCGGGCCCAGGGCGCGCCAGGTGAAGCTGATGTTGCGTGGGTCGGCGCCCAGGCCGCCCAGGGTGCCCAGGTTGCACTCGATGTCGGTGGTGGGTGCGGTGGGCACCGGCGCGCAGTTGGCGCCGGCGGGCGACGCCGACACAAAACTGGCACCCGCCGGCACTTTCAGCAGCAGACGGGTGGATGTCGCCGCATCCGTCGCGTTGTTGTCGACCCGGATCTGGTAGCTGTACAGACCGCCTGCGGCGACCGGATCGGGCGTGCTCAGCAGCGCTGCGATTTGCGGGTCGGCGGCGGCCTGGGCCAGCGCGGGGGCAACAAGCAGACTGACCGCGCAGGCGCGCAGGCGAGCCAGCCATGCGCAAGGGCGCCGGCCCGATGTGGCGATATGAAACAACGCGAACTCCCCGAGATACCGCCGTAGTCGTCGCCGGCGGCTTTTAAATAACAAAAATTGCAATCGCCCTGGCTGGCAGCATAGGCGGGAGCTAGATCGCATGAAGCGCGAGTTTGCCAAGTTTTTGATCTGGGCTAAGTGAGATAGACGGCCCCTGTTGGCAACTGCCGACAAATCCGCCAGGCCGGTGATTGCCTGTCGCTGGCAGACGGCTAGGTGACAGGCGCAGCGGCGCGTTGCCGGCACACTGCGCGCCAGCTTGTTTGGTGATGTGCACATCGGCATGCGCTGAGTGCTTGCGACCGGCCGCTTGTCGTCTTGTTGTTTGACCTGCCCAGGAATGCCCCCATGAGCGCCAGTCCCCAGTCAGTGGATGTGTTGATCGTCGGCGCCGGATTTGCCGGTTTGACCATGTTGCACAAGGCTCGCAGGCAGGGCCTGAGCGCGCTGGTGATCGAGGCCGCTGACAGCGTGGGTGGCACCTGGTACCACAACCGCTACCCCGGTGCGCGGGTCGACATCCAGAGCATGGAGTACTCGCTCAGCTTTGACGAGCAGTTGCAGCAAGACTGGCACTGGAGCGAACGCTACGCCGCCCAGCCTGAGCTGCTGCGTTACGCGAATCATGTCGCCGACCGCTTTGCGCTGCGCGACGGCATCCGCTTCAACACCCGGCTCAGCGGCGCCGCCTTTGACGAAGCGGCGCATCGCTGGTTGGCGCAAGCCGAGGGCGGCCAGGCCTGGTCGGCACGTTTCCTGGTGATGGCCTGCGGCCCGCTGTCGTCGCCCAACCAGCCCGATTTTCCCGGCCTGTCGGACTATGCCGGTCAGGTGTTGCACACCGCGCGCTGGCCGCATGAGGCGGTGGATTTCAGCGGCCTGCGGGTGGGGGTGATCGGCACGGGCTCGTCGGCGGTGCAGGCGATTCCGCTGATCGCCGAGCAGGCGGCGCAGCTCACCGTGTTCCAGCGCACCGCCACCTATGCGGTGCCGGCCCACAACGGGCCGATGGATCCGGTCTTCGAGGCCGGCATCAAGGCGGATTACCAAGGTTTTCGCGCGGCCAACCAGCGCATGATGGGCGGCTTTGGTTCGCTGCAGCAGCCCAACCGGATCTCGGCGTTGGCGGTGTCGGCCGAGGAGCGTGAAGCGATGTTCGAAGCGCGCTGGCAGGTCGGCGGCTTTGGCTTGCTGGGTACCTTCAACGACTTGATCGTCAACCCGGCGGCCAACGAACTGGCCTGCGAGTTTGTGCGCAACAAGATCCGCGCCACCGTCAGTGACCCGGACACCGCCGAGCGGCTGTGCCCCAGCCACCCGATCGGCTGCAAGCGGCTGTGTGTGGACACCGGCTACTACGCCACCTACAACCGGCCCAACGTGCAACTGGTGGATCTGCAGCAGTCACCGATCGAGGGCTTCACACCGCAGGGCCTGGTGACCGGCGGCACTGAACATCAGTTTGATGCGCTGGTGCTGGCCACCGGCTTCGACGCCATGACCGGCACCTTGCTGAAGCTGGACTTGCGTGGCCGTGGCGGTCGCCGTCTGCAAGACCACTGGCGCGCCGGGCCTTTGAACTACCTGGGCCTGACGATTGCGGGCTTCCCCAATCTGTTCAACGTGGCCGGGCCGGGCAGCACCTCGGCCTTCACCAACGTGATCGTGTCGATCGAGCACCACATCGACTGGATCGCCGACTGCATTGCCTACCTGGATGCCAACGGACTGGCGACGATAGACGCCACCCCCGAGGCCGAGGCCGACTACGTGGCCCATGTCAACACGGTGGCGGCGCGCACCATCTACCTGAACTGCAACTCCTGGTACCTGGGCGCCAACATCCCGGGCAAGCCGCGCATGTTCATGCCGCTGTTCGGCTACCCGGCCTATGTGGAGAAGTGCGCCGAGGTGGCGGCGCAGGGTTATGCCGGCTTCGTGCTGGCCTGAGACCGGGTGAATCAGCCCGGTGCGCCCGTCTGGCACAGCGCTGGTCGTTCAGGCTCACTCAAGGCGCCGAGAGCAGCCACGCCAGGTAGCTTGCGCCCCGCTGCGTGGCGGCCAGATCGAGCATGATCGTGAAGACGGCCTGCAGCGCCAGGCCGGTGGCCGCACCGCGCCAGCCCAGCGACTGGGTGACCAGGGCCAGCACGGCTACGCTGGCGATCAGCAGCAACACCTCGACCACCAGGTAGATCTTGAAGTTGCGCATCACTGCCTGCATGCGGATGTCGGCCGACTGGTTTGATCCGGAACTGTTCGCCGCGCTGTGCAGCGCCGACATGAACAGCGCCCTGGCACGGCTGGCCCAGTACAAGCGGCTGCTGGCGCCGATGGCGCTTGACGTCGAGCGCAGCAGCCGGCGCACCACCGTCAGCGTCGAGTTCCTGGATGCGGCGCTGCAGCCCCCGCCGGTGCTGGCAGCCTTCAAGGCGGTCTTCTTCGTGCAGTTGGCTCGATTGGCCACGCGCAGCCGGGTGCAGCCGCTGCGTGTGGGCTGGTCGTCGCCACGGCAGTCGGCCGCCGAGATGCGTGACTATGAGGCCTATTTCGGCGTTCTGGTGTTGCGCATGCGCTCGCCCACGGTGGTGTTCAGCGCCGAAGACGCCGCGAAGCCCTTTCTGACGGCCAACCACAGCATGTGGTCGTTCTTTGAACCCGCACTGCGCCAGCGCCTGGCCGACCTGGACCGTCATGCCACCACCGTAGAGCGGGTGCGCAGCGCCTTGCTCGAAGCGCTGCCCGCTGGCGAGCTGTCGATGCTGGCCATCTGCGGCAAGCTGGGGCTGAGCAGCCGCACCTTGCAGCGACGGCTGCATCTTGAGGGCAGCAGCTTCCAGCAGACGCTGGATGCGGTGCGCAGTTCACTGGCCCAGCACTAACTGCAGCACACGGTGATGTCGGGCGCCGAGATCTCGTTCCTGCTCGGCTTTGAAGACCCCAACTCCTTTGTGCGCGCATTCCAGGGCTGGACCGGCAGGACGCCCCAGGCCGCCCGTCTGGCGCATACCGCCTCTGGCCTCAGCGGCTGATGGACAGCCCGGCGCGTGGGCGGCGTGCCCAGGCTCACCGACGCCAAGCCGGTGATCATGGTCAGCGAGGTCAGGGTGGGCTGAAGCGGCGGCCGGGTTTGACCTTTCAGCCGCCGCCCAGCAAAAAGGCCAGCGGGATCTCCAGCCGCCGGGCCCAGTCCAGCTCGTTGTGGCCGCTGCCCTCGAAGACACAGGTGGTGGCCTGCGCGGCGCTGAAGCCGCACTCCTGCAGCAGGGCGTCGAACAGCATCTGCCCGTCTTGCATGTAGAGCACGCTGTGCGGCTGGCCGGCGGCATAGCCCTTGGGCAGCCAGACATCGACCTGGCGCGCCGCCACGTGGCGCGATACAAAACGCTCCAGCCGGTCGATGTGGCCGCTGGCCGGCTGTGGCAGCGCGCAGGCCGGCACCGAGACAGCGCCCAGGGCCAGACCCGCGGACAGGCCCAGGCCGAGGCGGCGGCGGCCGGGGTCAGGCGTCATGTCGCCAGCCGCCTGGCCGGGTGAGCCCCTTGCGCAGCGCCGGGACGGCGTGGCGAGCACAATCCTGACGCCGCAAAACGCGGCCGCTTGCGCCACGCGCCGGACCGAACCCGAATTCGACCGAAGGAATCACCATGCTGAAGTTCTACTACAACCTGGCCCCCAATCCAATGAAGGTGGCCTTGTTTCTGGAGGAATCCGGCCTGCCCTACGAGGCGATTCCGGTGGACACGCGCAAGGGCGAGCAGCACGACGCCGCGTTCCTCGCGGTCAACCCCAATGCCAAGCTGCCTTCGCTGGTCGATGGCGAGACCACGGTGTTCGACAGCAATGCGATCCTGCTTTACCTGGCTGAGAAGTCGGGCCAGTTCCTGAGCGCCGACACGCCGGCCGCGCGCGGCCAGATGCTGTCCTGGCTGATGTTCGTGGCCAGCGGCATCGGGCCGTTTTCGGGCCAGTGTGTGCACTTCAAGCACTTCGCGCCCGAGCCCAAGACCTATGCGGTGAACCGCTATGACTTCGAGGCCTGGCGCCACTGGCGGCTGATCGACGGCCAACTCGCCCAGCACCGCTACATGCTGGGTGACAGCTACACCCTGGTCGACATGGCGGTGTGGGGCTGGACGCGGGCCGTGCCCTTTGTGCTGGGCGCCGAGGCCTTTGCTGAACTGCCCCACCTCAAGCGCTGGTTCGACGAGATCAATGCCCGGCCGGCGGCGCAGCGTGCCGATGCGCTGAAGACGCGCCATGTCTTCAAGGCCGAGCTGGACGATGCCGCCAGACAGGCGCTGTTTCCGCAGAACGCGCGGCTGCAGCCGGCGTCCTGAGGCGGCTGCTGGCCTGCGTCAGGCGCCGATCGCCGTGGCCTGGGGTTGGCGCAAGGCCTGCAGGCAGCGCTGGATGTCGGCGCCTTGCAGGTGATCGTTGAGCCGTGCCAGGCCCGGTGCGGCCAGGTAGCCGCGCAGGTGGAAGAAGTCTTCGCCGGGCGCGTGCTGGGGGTCGAAGTCGGCAAGATCGGCCGGCGCATCCGCCGCCGTCAGGCGCTCGCCCAGCCGTGCGCACAGGTAGGCCACGGCCAGCGACTGACTGTGCCGCGAAGGCAGCGTATTGGCGGGCGTGACCAGCACCCGGTCGATGCTGCAGACCTGCTCGACGATGGACTCGGGCAGGCTCCATTCGCGCAACAGCAGTCCGCCGATCTCGGCCGGCGTCAGGCCCAGCGCCTGCTGTGACCAGCGGCAGCGCGCCAGCAGGTCGGCCCCTGGCGCACGCGCGCCGGTCTCGCGCAACAGCAGCGAGGCGGCGCCCAGATGGCCCAGGAAGGACAGCAGCACCTGGGCCACCAGTGCGCCCGGGTCGGGCAGCGCCAGCCGCGGCGCCAGCTTGGCGCACAGCTCGCTGGCCAGTGCGCTGGCGGCCCAGATCTGCGTGTAGGCCTGGCGCTGCGGGTCATTGGCCGCCTTGAAAGCGCCGTCCAGCAGGGTTTGCAGGCAGATGCTGCGCACCGTGTTCAGGCCCAGGAAGGTCACCGCCTGGCCGATGCTGTTGACCGGCTGGCGCAAACCGTAGAAAGGGGCATTGACGGTGGCCAGCACCTTGACGGCGATCTGCACCTCGCCGGTGATCAGGTCGCTGAGCTCACCCGAACTGGCGCGTGCCAGGAATTGCGGCGACATCAGCTGGTGCAAGGCCGCCGGCGGCCGCGGTATGGTGCGCAGCGTTGTCACCAGGGCCTGCTGGCGCTCGGCCGCCAGGCTGTCGGGTGAGAACCAGTGGAAGCTGGCCAGGGCCTCGGGCGGGGGTTCTGCGGTTGGCCGGGAAACCGGCGCCGCAGCGGCCTCGCTGCGCGCGGCGCGCTGCAAAGTGGCGGCGGCCAGCGCGGCATGGGCGGTTTGCCCTGCGGTGCCGGTTGCCGCAGCCGGCGGCCTGCTGGCAGCGTGCATTGGCGGCGCTTGCCGCCTGGGGCGACGCGACATCACCGCCCACGCGCCCAGCGCGCCCACACAGCCCAGCAAGGCCAGTCCGATCAGGACAGAACTCATGACGTTTGACTCTCTCAGCGTGCGCCTGCCGATGGCCGGCAGTGACGCTGCGGCACAGGCTTCACTCGGGTTATCGCCCGCCCGTCGCCAAACTTGAATCGCGGGCCTGTACGCCGGCGCTGACGGGGGCGGGTTGGCGCGTTGGGCTGGCTGCGCACAACAGGCCCAGCAGTGCCGGCCGGGTGTAGAGCGCGGTGGCATTGCCGGCATGCGCGGCGGGCACCCAGCGCCGCAGTTCGGCCGCGGCGTTGATGGCCGAGGCCAGCAGTTGCGAGGCGATGGCGGAGTCCAGCGGCCGCACGCTGCCGTCCACCATGCCGTCGACCAGCACGCTGGCGATGCGCTCGGTCAGCTGCTGCAGGGTGCGGCGCACCAGGCCGCGCTGGTCATCGTCGGGCAGTGCGCTGGTGGCGGTGCTGCGCAGCAAGGGGCCGCGCGGGCTGAGCTGGAACTGCACCAGCGCCGCCGCGGCGGCGCAGGCGCGCAGCCAGCCCGGCCCCGGCGCCTGCTCGGCGGCACGCAGGCTGTGGCGCAGCACGGCAAAGCTGCGCTCAAAGCAGGCGGTGATGAGGTCGTGCTTGGTCTCGTTGTGGTGGTAGAACGAGCCCTTGGTGACGTGCAGCCGGGCCGAGATCTTGTCCACCGAGGCGCCGCGGTAGCCTTGTTCGTTGACCAGTTCGGTGGCCGCGCGCAGGAAGGCGTCGGCGGTGTCGTCGCCCAGCGCGACCGCCGCAGCGGTGGTGGCATCGAAGTGCAGCGCAGCCATGCGCGCGTCTGCCGGCCAGGCCTGGCCGGCGGCCGCCAGGCCGTGCAGCACGAGGTCGCTGACGCGGTGCGCGATATGGGCGTATTCGTCAACCTCGTAGCGCTTGATCCAGGCGCGCACCCAGTGCACCGTCGAGACCAGCAGGTGGGAGCGGGCGTTCAGTTCTTCGCGTTCGAGGGCGGCGGTCTCGGGCCCGGTGAGCAGCGCCCGCACGCTGCGGAACATGTCGGTGTAGGCGACGAACACCGTGCTGGCCTGGGCCGCGGGCAAGGCGCGGATGTCGGAAAACACCATCAGCGGCGGCTGCTCGCCCTGCTCGATGGCGGTCAGCATGTTGGCATGCAGCTCGAACAAGCGCGCCACCCGAGCGGCCACGCCATCAGCCGAGGCCGCCTGCAGTGCCAGCGCCTTGTGGGCGGCGATGGCGCGCAGGAAGCAGGCGGTGGCCAGGTCTTCTTTCTTGCGGTAGTAGTAGGTGATGCTGGTGGTGACCAGGCCCACGCTGGCGGCGATCTCGCTCAGCTTGGTGCCCTTGACGCCCAGCGCATTGAACTGCTGGGCTGCCGCCGCCAGGATGGTGTCGCGCTTCTCCTGGTAGCGGCTGGTCAGGGCTGGCGGGCTGAGCTCGGGCGACATCGGCAGTCGCCCGTTGTCAGGCGAGTGCCGGTGCCGGCTTGGCGGCTGTGGCCGGGGCCGAGACTTCGTGCAGGTGGCAGGCCACGGCGCGGCCGTCGCCCAGGTCTTGCAACACCGGGTCGTCGACGCTGCAGCGCGGCATGGCGTGCGGGCAGCGGGTGTGGAAGCGGCAGCCCGAGGGCGGCCGCAGCGCGCTGGGCACCTCGCCCTGCACGACGATGCGCTTGCGCGTGCGCTCCACCGCCGGGTCGGCCACCGGCACCGCCGACAGCAAGGCCTGGGTGTAGGGGTGCAGCGGCTCACGGTAGAGATCGTCGCGGCGGGCGATCTCGACGATGCGGCCCAGGTACATCACCGCCACGCGGTGGCTGAGGTAGCGCACCACCGCCAGGTCGTGGGCGATGAACAAATAGCCCAGGCCCATGCGGTCTTGCAGCTCCTGCAGCACGTTGACGACCTGGGCCTGGATCGACACGTCGAGCGCCGACACCGGCTCGTCGCAGATGATCAGGCTGGGCTCCAGCGCCAGGGCGCGGGCGATGCCGATGCGCTGGCGCTGACCGCCGGAAAACTCGTGCGGATAACGGTCGGCCATGTCGGGCAGCAGGCCCACGGTACGCATCAGCTCGGCGATGCGGTCGTCATAGGCGGCACGATCACCGTCACGGCCGTGCACCACCAGTGGCTCACCGATGATGTCCTTGACCTTCATGCGCGGATTCAGCGAGCCGAAGGGATCCTGGTAGACCATTTGCAGCCGCTGGCGCAAGGGCCGCATCTGCGCCTTGTCATAGTGGGTGATGTCCTGGCCTTCGAAGTCGATGCGACCGGCGGTGGGCTCGAGCATGCGCAGCACCGCCAGGCCGGTGGTCGACTTGCCGCAACCGCTTTCGCCCACCAGGCCCAGCGTCTCGCCGCGGTCCAGCGTGAAGGACACACCGTCCACCGCATGCACGGTGGCCACTTGTTTTTTCAGCACCACGCCGCGGTACACCGGAAAGTGCACCTTGAGGTCGGTAACTTGCAGCAGAGGGTCCGCCATGGTTCAGCTCTCCAGCACGCAGGCCACCTGGTGCACGGGGTGGATGTGGCGCAGCGGCGGCGGCGCGCTGCGGCAGATGTCGGTGGCTTGGCGGCAGCGCGGCGCAAAGGCGCAGCCGGGCGGCAGGCGCGCCAGGTCGGGCGGCTGGCCTTCGATGGGCAGCAGGCGCTCGGCGGTATTGCCGTCCAGCCGCGGCACCGAGGCCATCAAGCCCTTGGTGTACGGGTGGCGCGGCCGCGCATACAACTCGTCGGCCGGCGCTGCTTCAACCACCCGGCCGCCGTACATCACCACCACCCGGTCGGCATAACGCGCCACCACGCCGAGGTCGTGGGTGATCAGGATCAGCGCCGAGCCGGTGCGGCTGGCCAGGTCCTTGAGCAGGTCGAGGATCTGCGCCTGCACCGTGACGTCGAGCGCGGTGGTCGGCTCGTCGGCGATGATCAGTTGCGGCTCGCAGGCCAGTGCCATGGCGATCATCGCGCGCTGACGCATGCCGCCCGAGAACTGGTGCGGAAACGCCGCCACCCGCGACGCGGTGTCGCTCATGCGCACCATGCCCAGCAGCTCACGCGCCTTTTCCAGCGCCGCCGCCCAGGGTGTGTTGCGGTGGATGTTGATCGGCTCGCCGACCTGCAGGCCGACCGTCAGCGACGGGTTCATCGAACTCATCGGCTCCTGGAAGATCATCGCGATGCGGTCGCCGCGCACGGCGCGGATCTGCTCGTCGTTCATCTTCAGCAGGTCCTGGTCGTTGAAGAGGATCTCGCCGCTTTCGATGTGGCCGGGCGGGTCGGGAATCAGGCGCAGGATCGACAGCGCGGTGACGCTCTTGCCCGAGCCGGACTCACCGACGATGGCCAAGGTCTCACCGGCGGCCACGTCGAAGGAGACATGGTCGACGGCGGTGAGCGTGCCGCGCCCTGTGCGGAACCGGGTGACCAGGTTGCGGACGCTGAGAAGGGGTTTTTCCATGGGGCGGTCGGGCGGGCGATCGATCGGGTTCAGCGGGGCGGCCGCCGCGCGGCAACTGCTGGCGCAGGGGGCAGGGGTTTCAAATGGGGCGGCGCTGGCCGGCTGGCCGGGCGCTGGCCGGACGCGCGATGCGCCCGGCCAGCGCCGGTGGCCGTCGGCCAGGCTCAGAAGCCCATCTTCTTCTTCAAGGGCTGGTCGATCCACATGCGGGTGTGGATCGGCCCCACGCGCTCGGCACCGGCGCGCAGTTCACCGTCGTAGTTCTTGACCCACGGCCACCAGGCGGTGAAGGTGTGCTGGATCGGCAGCCAGATGTAGGGCGCCTTTTCGACGATCTCGCGCGTCATCAGCTTGAGCAGCAGCTGGCGCTTGCTCTCGTCGGGCTCGCGATAGACCTGCTCCATGCGCTTGTCGAACTCCGGATCAGCCCACATCGACGGATTCCAGGTCTGCTTGCTGACGAAGCTCTTGCGGATGCTGGTGGTCGGGTTGGAGTGGCCGTTGTTCATCAGGTAGCCGGCGGCATGGGTCTTGGTGGTCATCGCCGACAGAAAGGCACCGTACTCCATGGTTTGGATCTCCATCTTCACGCCGACCCGTTCCAGGTAGGCAGCGATCAACGGGATCATGTCCATGTGGTCGGGGTTGCACGAGCAGACCTGGGTCTTGAAGGTGAAGCCCTTGGGGTAGCCGGCCTCGGCCAGCAAGGCCTTGGCCTTCTCGGGGTTGTAAGTGAACAACTCCTGCGCCGCCACCGGCATCTTGTCCAGCGGCTCGTAGTAGCCGGTGTAGTCCGGGTGCATCGGGTAGGCGAACAGGTCGGCATTGCCGCCGTAGTACGACTTGGCGATCTCCTGCTGGTTGACCGCCAGGTTCAGCGCGCGGCGCACGCGGATGTCGTCGAAGGGCTTGGTGTCGGTGCGCAGCGCGACGAAGGTGCCGAAAGTGTGGACGCGCTTCTTCCATTTCAGTGCCGGCGCGCTCTTCTTGAGCTCTTCGACCGCGCTCCAGCGGATGTTCTCCAGCACATCGAGCTTGGCGGTGCGCAGCGCGGTGAGGAAGCTGGCCTCGTCCTTGATGGTGCGGTAGATGATCTTGTCGACGAAGGGCAGCTTGTAGCTCTGGCCGCCGATCTTCTCCTTGTCCCAGTACAGATCATTCTTGCTGAAGGTGACGGCGCTGCCCTGCACCACGTCGGTCAGCATGAAGGGACCGGTGCCGTTGAGGTTCTTCCAGTTGCCGGCGCCGGCGTCGGTCACTTCCTTGGGCACGATGGCCGAGTAGTAGCCCCAGCCGAAGCGGTAGTCCCATTCGGCAAAGTAGTGCTTGAAGGTGAAGCGCACCGTGTGCTTGTCGATCGCCTCTACCTTGTCGATGTGGTCGAAGTAGGTGGGGATGCGCTTCGGACTCTTGTCGTAGCGGTTGTAGCTGTAGACCACGTCTTCAGAGACAAACTCGCGCGACTTCATCACGCCGGGCTTGTCCGGGAACATGATGCCTTTGCGCAGCTTGATGTCGAGTTGCAGTCCGTTGTTGGAGAACTTCCAGCTTTCGGCCAGTTCGCCGCGGATCGCGTCCGACGGCAGCCAGGCGTCAGAGATGAAGCGGTGCTTGCCGCCGCGACCGGTGGACTGAGTCAGGTCGGCGGCAAACAGGTTCTCGGTGACCAGGCCGGTGTCCTGGTTGAACTTCCAGGTCCAGTCGGCGGCGTCCCAAGACAGCGGGGACAGCGTGACATGGTGGTGACCGATGTTGAGCGTGCCGCCGTACTGCGGCTTCTCGGCCTGAGCCAGTGCAAGCAGCGGTGCGGCGGCAGTCAGGCCGGCCAGGGTCGCGGCGCGCAAGGCGGCCAGAGCGGTGGTTTTGTGGATCATGTGGACAAGCCTCAATCGGTGTTTCTGGGTCTTCAGGCATGCAGTGGCCGGTACCCGGTTTGGCACCCGGGTCCGGCGCTGACTGCGGCGGTGCTGCGGTGGGTCAGAAACCCATCTTCTTTTTCATGGCCTCGTCGATCCACATGCGGGCATGGATCGGGCCGGGACGCTCGGAGCCGACGCGCAGTTCGCCGTCGTAGTTTTTCACCCACGGCCACCAGGCGGTGTAGACCTGCGGCGTCGGCAGCCAGATGTAGGGCGCTTTCTCGACGATGTCGCGGGTCATCAGCTTGACCAGCAACTGGCGCTTGCTCTCGTCGGGCTCGGCATAGGTCTCGGCCATGCGGCGGTCCATTTCAGGATCGGTGTACTGAGACGGGTTCCAGGTCTGCTTGGTGACGAAGCTCTTGCGGATGCTGGTGGTCGGGTTGGTGTGCCCGTTCTGCATCATGTAGCCTGCAGCGTTGGTCTTGGTGGTCATCGCCGACAGGAAGGCGCCGTACTCCATCGGCTGGATTTCCATCTTGACGCCGACCTTCTCCAGGTAGGCGGCGATCAGCGGCGCCAGGTCCATGTGGTCGGGGCTGCAGGAGCAGACCTGCATCTTGAAGCTGAAGCCCTTGGGCAAGCCGGCCTCGGCCAGCAGCGCCTTGGCTTTCTCGGGGTTGTAGGCGAACAGCTCCTGTGCGGCCACCGGCATCTTGTCCAGCGGCTCGTAATAGCCGCTGTAATCCGGGTGCATCGGGTAGCCGAACAGCTCGGCATTGCCGCCGTAGTAGCTCTTGACGATCTCCTGCTTGTTGACCGCCATGTTCATGGCGCGGCGCACGCGGATGTCGTCGAATGGCTTGGTGTCGACGCGCATCGCGATGAAGGTGCCGCCGGTGTTGACCCAGCGCTTCCACTTCAGCGCCGGCGCGTTTTTCTTCAACTCGGCCACCGCGCTCCAGCGCACCGACTCCAGCACGTCGACCTTGCCGGTGCGCAGCGCGGTCAGCATGGTCGTTTCGTCCTTGATGGTGCGGTAGACCATCTTGTCGACGAAGGGCAGCTTGTAGGACTGGCCGCCAATGCTGTCCTTGTCCCAGTAGAGGGTGTTCTTGCTGAAGGTGACCGCGTTGCCCTGCACATAGTCCGTCAGCTTGAACGGCCCGGTGCCGTTGACGTTTTTCCAGTCGCCGGCGCCGGCATCCATCACTTCCTTGGGCACGATGCCGGAGTAATAGCCCCAGCCGAAGCGGTAGTCCCACTCCGAGAAGTACTGCTTGAAGGTGAACAACACCGTGTGCGGATCGACCGCCTCGACCTTGTCGACATGGTCGTAGTAGGTCGGGATCTTCTTCTTGCTGCTGTTGAGCCGGTTGTAGCTGTCGACCACGTCCTGAGCCACCAGCTCGCGCGACTTCATCACGCCAGGCTTGTCCGGGAACATGACGCCCTTGCGCAACTTGAACTCGACCCTGAACGGCTTCTCCATCACTTTCCAGCTCTCGGCCAACTCACCGCGGATACCGTCCGAAGGCAGCCAGGAATCGGCGACAAAGGCGTGCTTGCCGCCCTTGCGGATCGATTTCGACAGATCGCCGGCCATCAGCTGCTCATAGACCGCGCCGGTGTCCTGGCCGAACTTCCAGGCCCAGTCGGCAGGGTCGAAGGACAGCGGCGACAGCGTGTAATAGACCATGCCGATGTTGAGCGTGCCGCCGTACTGCGGCTTCTCGGCCTGGGCCTGGGCCTGGGCCGTGCCGACCAGGGCGACCGATCCCAAGGCGAGCGCCCCGGCCGTCGCGATGGCGCGCTGCAGTAGCGAAGTCTTCAATGCGTTCATGGTCGCTGTCTCCTGTCGTTTTGGTGAGAGAGGGAAAGTGAGGCTCACTTCGAGCCGCGCATGCGCGGGTCGAGCAGGTCGCGCAGGGCATCGCCGAAGACATTGGTGGCATAAACCACCATGGTCAGGCACAGGCCCGGCGCCAGCGCCAGCCAGGGGCCCTGGAACATGTAGGTGCGGCCGCTGCCCGACAGCAGACCGCCCCAGGTGGGCGCCGGCGGCGGCACCCCGAGGCCGAGGAAGGACAGGCCCGACTCGATCAGGATCACCGCGCCGACGCGGGTGGTGAACAGCACGATGATCGGCGGCATGATGTTGGGCAGCAGATGGCGCCATAACACGCGTGCGGTGGAGGCGCCGATCGACTGCGCGGCATGCACATACATGTTCTCGCGCGCCGACACCACTGCGCTGCGGATGATGCGCGAGCCGCCGATGCCCAGCACCAGGCTGAGCACACCGATGATCTGGAACATGCCGGGGCCGAGCACCGAGACCACGGCGATCAGGATCACCAGTTCGGGGAAGGACATGTAGGCATCGACGATGCGCTGCACGATCATGTCGAAGCGCCCGCCCAGGTAGCCGGTGAGCGTGCCGATCAACACCGAAATGATGGTCGCCAGCGCCGCCGCCGACAGGCCGATGATCACCGACAGCTGCGCGCCGTAGAGGCAGCGCGAGAACATGTCGCGGCCGAGGTTGTCGGTGCCGAACAGGTGGCTCCAGGACGGCGCCTGCAGCCTGGCCGACATGTTGATCTCGTTGTAGCCGTAGGGCGCCAGGTAGTCGGCGAACACACCGCAGAAGACAAACAGCAGGAAGACCAGCGCCGAGGCTGCGCCCACCGGCTTTTCGCGGAACAGCCGCGTCACAAAGTGGCGTATCGGCCGCGGTGCGGGGGGCGGCAGGTCGATAGCCACGGGCAGCGCAGTGGTGGTGCCCATCGGGGTGCTCATCGGGGTGCTCATTGGTGCCTCACGCGGGGATCGAGCAGGCCGTAGCTCAGGTCGACAATCAGGTTGATCAGCATCACCGCCACGCCGACCACCAGGAAGACGCCGGAGATCACGGGATAGTCGCGCTGGCTCACCGCGTCGAGCATCATCAAGCCCATGCCGGGCAGCACGAAGATCTGCTCGATGATCACCGCGCCGCCAATCAGCAGCGGCGCCTGCAGGCCGATCAGCGTGACCACCGGGATCAGCGCATTGCGCACTGCGTGGCGCACCACCACCACCCGCTCACGCAGGCCCTTGGCCCAGGCGGTGCGGATGTAATCCTGGCGCAGCACCTCCAGCATCATGGTGCGTGTCATGCGCATGGTGATCGCCGACAGCGAGGTGCCCAGCACCAGCGCCGGCACCAGCATCTGCTTCATGTTCTGCAGCGGATCGTCGCTGAACTTGACGTAGTTGACCTCGGGCGACCAGCCCCACCAGATCGACGGGAAGACCATCACCATGGTGCCCAGCCAGAAGCTGGGCACGGCCAGCAGCAGGATCGAGAACGAGCGGAACAGCAGGTCGCTCTTGGTGTCCTGGCGCATCGCCGAATAGACGCCGATCGGCAGGGCGATCAGCAGGCCGATGACCAGCGCCATCAGGCCGAGCTCGAAGGTGATCGGCATGCGGTTGAGCACTTCCTGCAGCACCGGCGTGGAGTGCCACAGCGAATTGCCCAGGTCACCGTGCAGGATGGCCCAGACCCACAGCAGGTACTGCTCGAGCATCGGCTTGTCCAGGCCCAGCGCGGCGACCAGTTGGTCGCGGCTGAGTTTGTCGGCGCCGATGTCGTTCTGGCTCAGCATCATGTCGATGACATCACCCGGAATCATCCGGATCGTGATGAACACGATGAGGCTGGCGATGATCAGCGTCGGGATCAGCGCCAGCAAGCGGCGCAGGATGTAAGCACCCATCAGGCCACCCTCCCAGCACGCTGCGGGTGACGAGGCTCAAACCCTGGGGGGCCACTGCGGCGCAGCAGCGGATTCGACACGGACATGCGGCTGTCTCCTTCTGGCCAGGCGGTCGCCAAGCCTGTGTTCAGTACCGATCTTGCGCAAAATAGAAGCGCAGGTATGTTGTCGTTTACCCTGAAAAAGCGCTGTTTTACCCTGTAGACACCCAAGTTTTAGAAAACAGGGTTTGCACGCTCGGCGAGCACTCTGCTAATCTTGCGTCACCTTGAGCCGGGTCTGCGGGTGCCTTTTTGCTGTGCGCCCTAACTGACCGGCGCGGCGGCAGCCGGGCAACTGACCCAGGCACCCATTTCCCAGGAGCATGCGCTGATGAGCACGGCCATCGAGACTGACGACAACGCCGAACTGGCGGCTTTTCGTGGCGAGGTGCGCGCCTGGCTGCAGGCCAACTGCCCGCCCGAGATGCGCCAGACCCTGCGCAGTGAAGAAGAGATCTGCTGGGGCGGCAGAAAGTTCCAGTTCAGCGATGCGCAGCGCCTGTGGTTGACACGCATGGCCGAACGCGGCTGGACCGTGCCGACCTGGCCGCGTGCCTACGGCGGCGCCGGCTTGTCCAGCCTGCAGGCCAAGGTGCTGGGCGAGGAAATGCGCGCGCTGAACTGCCGCGTGCCGCTGCAGAGCTTCGGCATCTGGATGCTGGGCCCGGCGCTGATGAAGTTCGGCACTGAGGCGCAAAAGCTTGAACACCTGCCGAAAATCGCCCGCGGCGAGATCCGCTGGTGCCAGGGCTACAGCGAGCCCAATGCCGGCTCCGACCTGGCCTCGCTGGCCACCCGCGCCGAGGACCGTGGCGATCACTTCGTCGTCAACGGCCAGAAGATCTGGACGTCCTACGCCGACAAGGCCGACTGGATCTTCTGCCTGGTGCGCACCGATCCCAGCAACAAGCACAACGGCATCAGCTTCGTGTTGTTCGACATGGCCTCACCGGGTGTCAGCACCAAGCCGATCTTGCTGATCTCGGGCCAGAGCCCGTTCTGCGAGACCTTCTTCGACAACGTGCGGGTCGACAAGCGCAACCTGGTGGGTGAGCTCAACCGCGGCTGGGACGTGGCCAAGTACCTGCTGGGCCATGAGCGCGCGATGATCGGCAGCATTGGCGACCGCGCTGCCGCCAAGCCGATCGGCCAGCAGGCCGCGGCGGCGCTGGGCCTGGATGCCAGTGGCCGCCTGGCCGACTCGCTGTTGCGCGCACAGATCGCCGAGTTCGAGGCCGACGAAGCCGCGTTTCGCCTGACCATGGAGCGCACCGGTGACCTGGCGCGTGCCCAGCAGGCCCATCCGGCCTTGCCGTCGATGCTGAAGTATTACGGCGCCGAACTCAACAAGCGGCGTTGGGAACTGATGATGGCCATCCACGGCAGCGACGCGCTGGAGTGGGAAGGCGAACGCTCGCGCCAAGGTGATCGTGCCCGCACCTGGCTGCGCACCAAGGCCAACTCGATAGAGGGCGGTACCAGCGAGGTGCAACTCAACATCATCAGCAAGCGCATCCTAGAACTTCCCGGAGCCTGAGCATGCCGCTGATCCTGAGCGAAGAACAAACCATGCTGCGCGACAGCGCGCGTGACTTCCTGGCCGAGCAGGCGCCGGTGTCGCAGCTGCGTGCGCTGCGCGACAGCCGTGACGCCGATGGCTTCTCGCGGCCCTTGTGGCAGCAGTTTGCCGAGATGGGCTACACCGGGTTGCTGGTGCCCGAAGCCCATGGTGGGCTGGGCCTGGGCCATGTCGAGGCCGGTGTGGTGATGGCGCAGATCGGCCACCAGCTGTGTGTCTCGCCGCTGCTGGCCTCGGGCATCGTCGCCGTCACCGCGCTGCGCCAGGCCGGCAGCACATCGCAACAGGCCGCCTGGCTGCCGAAGATCGCGCGTGGCGAGGTCATCGCCACGCTGGCGGTCGATGAAGCCGCCAAACACCGCCCGCAAGCGCTGGCCACCACCGCGCGTGCCGAGGCCGGCGGCTGGGTGCTGGACGGCGACAAGACCCTGGTGCTCGACGGCCATGTGGCTGATCTGCTGATCGTCGTGGCTCGGGTGGTGGGCAAGGCGGGCGATGGCGCCACCGGCTTGTTCCTGGTGGATCCCAGGGCAGCCGGTGTGTCTGTCGAGCGCAGCGTGATGGTCGACGCCCACAACGCAGCCCGCGTGCGCCTGCAGGGTGTGAAGCTGGCCGCCGAGGCGCTGCTGGGCTTGCCCGAGACCGGCGCTGCCGCGCTGGCGGCCACGCTGGACGCCGGCCGCTGCGCGGTGGCCGCCGAGTTGATCGGCCTGGCTGACGAGGTGTTCGAGCGCACCGTGGATTACATCAAGCAGCGCAAGCAGTTTGGCAAGACCATCGGCGAGTTCCAGGGCTTGCAGCACCGCGCGTCTATGCTGTACAGCGATCTGGAGATCAGCCGCGCCGCGCTGATCAAGGCGCAGCAGGCGCTGGACGCCGACATCACTGCCGCGGCCGATGCGGTGGCGGTGGCCAAGGCCCGCGCCGGCCGCACTGCCACCACGGCGGTGCAGGAAGGCGTGCAGATGCACGGCGGCATGGGCATGACCGACGACTTCGAGATCGGCTTCTTCATGAAGCGCGCCCGTGTGCTGCAGGAGCTGTGGGGTGACTCGAACTTCCACCTCGATGCGCTGGCTTTGCGACGTGGTTATTGACAACTGATGATTGAGAAGAGATCTGGCATGACCTGGCCTGTGGTGTCCCTGGCTGAAGCCCATGCGCGCATGACCGCGCCGGGCCAGCCCTTCGAGGTGGAAGAAACCACCATCCGCGGCATCCGCCAGCGGGTCTGGAAGAACGCACCGCCGACCATGCGCGAGGTGTTCCTCCACGCCCGCGCCATGCACGGCGCCAAGGAGTTCCTGGTGTTCGACGGCGAGCGCGCCAGCGTTGAGGCCTTTGCCCGCGCCACGCTGGCGCTGGCCGATCAGCTGGCGGCGATGGGTGTGGTCAAAGGTGACCGGGTGGCGGTGGCCATGCGCAACCTGCCGGAGTGGCCGGTGGCCGTGATGGCCACGCTGCTGCTGGGGGGCATAACCGCGCCGCTCAATGCCTGGGGCACCGGGCCCGAGCTGAGCTATGCGCTGGGCGACTCGGGCGCCAAGGTGGCGGTGGTGGATGCCGACCGCTGGACGCGACTGCTGCCGCGGCTGGGCGAATTGCCGACGCTGCAGCGCGTGCTGGTCTGCCGCAGCGAAGCCGGCGCCGACCTGGTCGATGCCCGCGCCAGCCGCTGGGACGATTTGATGGGCCCGGTCAGCGGCTGGGCCACCCTGCCCGACCGGCCGCTGCCTGCCGTGGCGCTGACGCCAGAAGACGATGCCACCCTGCTCTACACCTCGGGCACCACCGGCGCGTCCAAGGGCGCGCTGGGCACCCACCGCTGCAGCACGCATACGCTGATGGCCAGTGCTTTCTCGGTGGCGCGCAACTTTGTGCGCCGCGGCGAGCCGCTGCCCGATCCAGCGGCGCGAGTTACCCAGCGCGCCATCCTGCTGGCGATCCCCTTCTTCCACACCACCGGCTGCCAGGTGATCTTGTTTGGCGCGCTGTATGGCGGCGTCAAGCTGGTGCTGATGCACCGCTGGGAGCCCGAGCAGGCGATGGCGCTGATCGAGGCCGAGCGCATCACCCAGGCCGGCGGCGTGCCCACCATCGCCTGGCAGCTGATCGAGCACCCGGCCTTTGGCAAGTACGACCTCAGCAGCCTGGAATCGATGGCCTATGGCGGCGCGCCGGCCTCGGCGGCGCTGGTGCAGCGACTGGGCCAAATCTTGCCCCAGGCCCTGCCCGGCACCGGCTGGGGCATGACCGAGACCTCAGGCACCTTCACCCACCATGGCGCCGAAGACTACCGCCACCACCCCGACAGCGCCGGCCCGGCGATGCCGGTGGCCGAGGTCAAGGTCTGCGACGACGACGGCCACAGCCTGCCGCAGGGTGATGTCGGCGAGCTGTGGGTCAAGGGCCCGAATGTCGTCAAGGGCTACTGGAACAAGCCCGACGAAACCGAGAAGACCTTTGTCGACGGCTGGCTGCGCACCGGCGACATGGCCACCCTCGACACCGAGGGCTTTGTGACCATCGTCGACCGCAAGAAAGACATGCTGATCCGCGGCGGCGAGAACATCTACTGCGCCGAGGTCGAGGCTGTGCTCTACCGCCATCCGGCGGTGATGGACGCCGGTGTCATCGGCCAGGTCCACACCACGCTGGGCGAAGAGCCCGTGGCGCTGGTCACCCTCAAGCCCGGCATGCAGACCACCGAGGACGAGTTGCGCACCTTTGTGCGCAGCCATATTGCCGGCTTCAAGGTGCCGGTGCGGGTGAAGATCAGCGAAGAGCCGCTGCCGCGCAACCCGGCCGGCAAGCTGATGAAGAAGAGTCTGAAATTGTTGTTCGAGACGCTGGCCTGAGCGCCGGCGCCGCCCTGTCATCACCGATTACTTACAAGAGAGAGACACCATGAGCAATACCGTCAGCATCAGCGTGCGCGGCCAGGTGGCCGTGCTTACGATGGACCGGCCGCCGGTCAACAGCCTGGGCTACGACCTGCGCGTGGGCATCGCCGATGCGCTGGACCAGGCCAATGCCAACGCGGCCGTCCAGGCCATCGTGCTCACCGGCACCGCGCGGGCTTTCTCGGCCGGCGCCGACGTCACCGAGTTCGGCACGCCCAAGGGCGCCATGGAGCCCAACCTGCGGGTGGTGATCGAACTGCTGGAAAACAACGCCAAGCCGGTGATCGGTGCCATCGCCGGCCAGTGCCTGGGTGGTGGGCTGGAGCTGGCGATGGGTTGCCATTTCCGCGTCGCCGCGCCCGATGCCCAACTCGGCCTGCCCGAGGTCAAGATCGGCCTGCTGCCCGGCGCCGGCGGCACACAGCGCCTGCCGCGATTGATCGGCCTGGAGGCGGCGCTGAACATGATCGTCAGCGGCGCGCCGGTGGCCGCCGCCAAGTTTGCCGGCACCGCGCTGGTCGACAAGGTCATCGACGGTGACCTGGTGGCTGGTGCCGTGGCTTTTGCCGAGGAAGTGATCGCCAAGAAGATGCCGGCCCGCCGCGCCCGCGACCTGAAGGTCAAGGATCCGCAGGCCGAGGCCTTTTTGCAGTTCGCCCGCAACACCGTGGGCGCGATGGCCAAGGGTTTTCCGGCGCCGATGAAGTGCCTGGAGGCGGTGGCAGCGTCCTACGGCAAGTCGTTTGACGAAGGGGTCAAGGTCGAGCGCGAGGGCTTCTTGTCGCTGATGGCCAGCCCCGAGTCGCGCGCGCTGCGCCATGTCTTCATGGCCGAGCGTGCAGCGGCCAAGATCCCCGGCCTGCCTGCTGATACCGCGCTGCGCGACATCAAGAAGGTGGGCGTGATCGGCGCCGGCACCATGGGTGGCGGCATCACCATGAACTTCCTCAACGTCGGCATCCCGGTGGTGCTGCTGGAGACGCGCCAGGAGGCGCTGGACAAGGGCCTGGCCATCATCCGCCGCAACTACGAAAACTCGATGAAAAAGGGCAAGCTGAAGCCCGAACAAGTCGAGCAGCGCATGGCCTTGGTGACTGGCACGCTGGCCTACGACGGCTTTGCCGATGTCGACCTGGTGATCGAGGCGGTGTTCGAGAACATGGACGTCAAGCAGACCGTGTTCGAGACGCTGGACAAGGTGTGCAAGCCCGGTGCCATCCTGGCGTCGAACACCAGCTACCTCAACATCGACACCATTGCCGGCTTCACCAAGCGCCCGCAGGACGTGCTGGGCCTGCACTTCTTCAGCCCGGCCAATGTGATGCGCCTGCTCGAGGTGGTGCGTGGCGCCAAGACCGCGCCCGACGTGCTGGCCACCAGCATGGCGCTGGCCAAGAAGATCAAGAAGGTGGCGGTGGTCTCGGGCGTGTGCGACGGCTTCATCGGCAACCGCATGCTGGCGCGTTACGGCGCGGCGGCGCAGGGCCTGCTGAACGCCGGTGCACTGCCGCAGCAGATCGACGGCGCGCTGCAGAAGTACGGCATGGCGATGGGCCCGTTTCGCATGGGCGACCTGGCCGGCCTGGACATTGGCTGGGCGACACGCAAGCGCAAGGCCGCCGAGGCGGGTGTCGAGATGAAACCCAACGTCGCCGACAAGCTCTGCGAGGTCGGCCGTTTCGGCCAGAAGACCGGCGCCGGCTACTACCGCTACGAGGCCGGCAAGCGCGACCCGATCCCCGATCCGCTGACCGAGCAGCTGATCACCGACTACCGCGCCGCCAACGGCATCACGCCGCGCAAGATCACTGACGACGAGGTGGTGCAGCGCTGCATCTTCGCGCTGGTCAACGAGGGTGCGCGCATCCTCGACGAGGGCATTGCCGCACGGGCCTCGGACATCGACATCGCCTACCTCAACGGCTACGGATACCCGTTGCAGCGCGGCGGCCCGATGCTCTATGCCGACATGGTGGGCCTGCCCAACGTGGTGCGGGCACTGCGCCGTTTTGCCGCCGAACCGGGGGCTGATGCGTCCTGGCAGCCGGCGCCCTACCTGGTGAAGCTGGCCGAATCCGGCAAGTCGTTCAATTGATCACGCAAGGAACCCCATCATGATCGACGCTGTCATTGTTTCCACCGCGCGCACCGGCCTGGCCAAGAGCTGGAAGGGCGCTTTCAACATGACCTATGGCGCCACGCTGGGCGGCCATGCGGTGCAGCACGCCGTGTCCCGCTCGGGCGTGGACCCCGCCGAGATCGAAGACTGCATCATGGGCGGCACCTTCGGCGAGGGCACCACCGGCGGCAACATCGCGCGCCAGATCGCGCTGCGCGCCGGCCTGCCGGTGACCACCGCCGGCCTGACCGTCAACCGCTTCTGCTCGTCGGGCCTGCAGGCCATTGCACTGGCGGCGCAGCGGGTGATGACCGAAGGCTGCCCGGCGATCGTCGCCGGCGGCGTGGAAAGCATCAGCTGTGTGCAGAACGAGGCCAACAAGCACATGCGTGTCGACCCCTGGCTGCTGGAGCACAAGCCGGAGATCTACTGGAACATGCTGCAGACCGCTGAGCAGGTGATCAAGCGCTACAACATCCCCAAGCTGGCGCAAGACGAGTACGGCGTGCGCAGCCAGCAGCGCGCTTTTGCGGCGGCGGCGGCCGGCAAGTTCAAGGACGAGATCGTGCCGATGACGACCATCATGGGCGTGGTCGACAAGGCCAGCGGCCGCATCACCCGCAAGGAAGTCACCATCGACAGCGACGAGGGCATCCGCGGCGATACCACGCTCGAAGGCGTGAGCGGCCTGCGCTCGGCGCTGCCCGGCGGCATCGTCACCGCCGGCAACGCCAGCCAGTTCAGCGACGGCGCCAGCGCCTGCGTGGTGATGAACGGCAAGCGTGCCGAGCAACTCGGCATCCAGCCGATGGGCATCTTCCGCGGCTTTGCGGTGGCCGGCTGCGAGCCCGACGAGATGGGCATCGGCCCGGTGTTTGCCGTGCCGAGACTGCTCGAGCGCGCTGGCCTCAAGGTCAGCGACATCGGCCTGTGGGAGCTCAACGAGGCCTTTGCCTGCCAGGTGCTGTACTGCCGCGACAAGCTGGGCATCCCCGACGATCTGCTCAACGTCAACGGCGGCGCGATTGCCGTCGGCCACCCCTACGGTGTGAGCGGTGCACGGCTGACTGGCCATGCGCTGATCGAAGGCAAGCGCCGTGGCGCCAAGTACGTGGTGGTCACCATGTGCATTGGCGGCGGCCAGGGAGCGGCCGGTCTGTTCGAAGTGTGCTGAGGAGGCCCCGATGACGATGCAAGCCTATGTTTCCCCGGTCGGGCTGCATGCCCGTCCGCTGCTGTCTACCATGCCGGTGGCATCGAGCGTCTCGCGCAGCGAGCACCAGCATCCCCAGGGCCTGCGGCTGGTGGAGAGCCAGCGCATTGAGGCCGGCCATTGGTTCGGCGGGCTGTCGCCGCACTTGCGCCAGGCCATCCTGAGCCAGGCCCGGGTGCAGCATGTCAAGCGCGGCGCGCGCCTGCTGGAGCGCGGCCAGGCGGCCAGCGACTGGGTCGGCGTGGCCAGCGGCGCACTGGGCCTGGCCACCAGCTGGCGAGATGGCCGTGCCTTCACGCTGGAATTGCTGGGCCCGGGCGACTGGTACGGCGACATCGCGCTGATCGACGGCAGCGCGGTTGACCTCGACATCGTGGCCCAGACCCACAGCACGGTGTTGATGGTGGCCCGTGGCGCGTTGCAGCAGCTGTTGCGTGACGAGCCCGAGCTGCGCCATGCGCTGCTGCAGCTGGATTGCCGCCGGCTGCGCCACATGTTCCGCCAGCTCGAAGAGCTGCAGACCATGCCGCTGGCACAGCGCGTAGCGCTCAAGCTGCAACGGCTGCTGCGCCAGTTTGGCCGCCCGCCGGCCTATGGCGCCACGCCCGGCAGCGCGCGGCTGATCGAGTTGTCGCTGACCCAGGGTGACCTGGCCGGCCTGCTGTGCGCCAGCCGCCAGCGCATCAACGGCGTGCTGCGGCAATTGCAGGCGCTGGGCATCCTGGGCGGCAGCCATGGCCGCATCGAGGTGCTGCTGCCGCTGCGCCTGGCCGATGTGGCCCAGGGGCGGGTGGTGCTGGATACCAGCGGGGGGTGATCTCCCCACCCCCCGAAGCGCCTGCGGCGCTCCCCCCAGGGGGCGGCCGCCAGCGGCCCGGCAAAGCCGGTTCCGCGGCGGCTGCTGCGGGCCAAACGGCTGGCGCCAGGTCCAGTCCGGCTTCCGCACCCAGCCGGCCTCGTAGACCTGGCCGCCGCCGGCGCGCTCGGCGCGGGTGCGCAGGCCGGTGGCCTCGACAAAGCGCCTGAACTGGCCGACGGTGATTTCGGTGCGGGCGATGCTGAAACCGGTGACGGGCTGCCAGTCGATGGCGGCTGGCTGGGCGACAGGTTGGGCGGGTGCCTGGCTGGCCAGCAACAGCAACAGCAACAGCAACAGCATCAGCCAGGCAGCGCTTGTGCGGTCAAGAAGTGTCATGTCATGGCTCGGCGGAGCGCCGTGCATCGGCTTGGGCCGGCATTCAACCCCAAGCCTCCGGGCGCCTGCAAGCCCTGGCCCCTGCAGCGGTGGGGCTGCCTGTGCGAGTATCCAGACCCATGCGTTCTGCTCCCGATACCTCTTCGCGCCCACCATGCCTCGCCGGCCAGGCCCGCCGCCGGGTCTGGGCGGCTGCCGCACTGCTGGCCGCCGGGCTGGCGCTGTCCAGCGGCTGCTCGACCCTGGACGAAAAACAGCGCGCCTGGATCTTCCAGCCCAGCGACCGCAGCTGGGCCGGTGGCGTGGCCGCCGCCCAGGGCATGGACGATGTCTGGATCAACTTCCGCTCGAGCGAGGCCGGCGAGCCGGTTCGCCTGCACGGCCTGTGGTTGCCACAGGCGCGCGCCGATGCGCCGCAGCTGCTCTACCTGCACGGCGCGCGCTGGGACGTGCGCGGCAGCGCGCACCGCATGCGCCGGCTGCATGAACTGGGCTTCTCGGTGCTGGGTGTCGATTACCGCGGCTTTGGCCGCAGCAGCCCCGGCCTGCCGTCCGAGGACCTGGCGCATGAAGATGCCCAGGCCGCCTGGCAGTGGCTGGCCGAGCGCAAGCCCACCGGGCCGCGTTACCTGTTCGGCCATTCGCTGGGCGGCGCCATCGCGGTGCGCCTGGCGGCTGAAGCGCCCGATGTGGCCGGGCTGATGGTCGAGAGCAGCTTCACCTCGATCCCCGAGTTGGTGAGCCGCTTCAAATGGGGCTGGTTGCCGGTGTCGCCGCTGATCACCCAGCGCTTTGATGCCGCCTCGCGCATCGCCAGTGTGCGGGCGCCGGTGCTGGTGGTGCATGGCAGCGCCGACAGCCTGATTCCGCCCGAGCTGGGCCGCACGCTGTACGAGCGTGCGCCCGAGCCCAAGCGCTGGGTGCTGGTGGAAGGTGGCTCGCACCACAGCACCAATGGCCTGGGACAGGGGCAGTACCGCGAGGCGCTGGCGACGCTTTTTGGCATCGGCGCGGCGCCGCAGGCGCTGGCGGGGCCGCGGGCACTGCTGCCCGTGACGCCCGCGCGCTGAGCGCGGCGGCGCCCTGCTCCCGCGCTGTCGCTTGAACCGCACACCCGCCCCCGCCGCTGCCCTTGGCCCGCCAAAGGCCGTGGGTTGGCTGGAAGCCTTGCGCTTCTGGCTCAAGCTCGGCTTCATCAGCTTCGGCGGGCCGGCCGGGCAGATCGCCATCATGCACAGCGAGCTGGTCGAGCGCCGGCGCTGGCTCAGCGAGAAGCGCTTCTTGCATGCGCTGAACTACTGCATGCTGCTGCCCGGGCCCGAAGCCCAGCAATTGGCCACCTACATCGGCTGGCTGATGCACCGCAGCTGGGGCGGCATCATCGCCGGCGCGCTGTTTGTGCTGCCCTCGTTGTTCATCCTGATCGCGTTGTCGTGGATCTACCTGCGTTTTGGCGATGTGCCGCTGGTGGCCGGCATTTTCTACGGCATCAAGCCGGCGGTGACGGCGCTGGTGCTGCATGCGGCGCACCGCATCGGCACGCGGGCGCTGAAGAACCGCTGGATGTGGGGCATCGCGGCCGCCGCCTTTGTCGCCATCTTCGCTTTTGATGCGCCCTTCCCGGCGATCGTGCTGGCGGCCGGCCTGATCGGCCACTTCGGCGCCCGCCGCTGGCCGCAGGTGTTTGCGCTGGGCGGCGGCCATGGCGCGGCGGCGGCGGGCTACGGGCCAGCGCTGATCGATGATGACACGCCGCCGCCGGCGCATGCGCGCTTCTCGCGCCGCCACCTGGCCAAGGTGCTGGGCGTCGGCCTGGGCCTGTGGGGGCTGGGCATGGTGGTCTTGATCGTCACCCAAGGCTGGCAGGGCACGTTGACGCAGATGGGCTGGTTCTTTTCCAAGGCCGCACTGCTGACCATCGGCGGCGCCTACGCCGTGCTGCCCTATGTCTACCAGGGCGCGGTCGAGCAATACCAGTGGCTCAGTGGCGCGCAGATGATCGACGGCCTGGCGCTGGGCGAGACCACGCCGGGACCGCTGATCATGGTGGTGGCCTTTGTCGGTTTTGTCGGCGGCTGGCTCAAGCAGGTGCTGGGCGCCGACGCTTTGTTCCTCGGTGGCGCGCTGGCGGCCACGGTGGTCACCTTCTTCACCTTCCTGCCGTCGTTCGTGTTCATCCTGGCCGGCGGGCCGGTGGTGGAGAGCACCCATGGCAAGCTGGGCTTCACCGCGCCGCTGAGCGCCATCACCGCGGCGGTGGTTGGCGTGATCCTCAACCTGGCGCTGTTCTTCGCCTACCACGTGCTGTGGCCGCAGGGTTTTGGCGGCCGCTTCGACATCGCATCGGCGGTGATCGCAGCGCTGGCCACGCTGGCCTTGTTCCGCTTCAAGCTCGGTGTGCTGCCGCTGATGGGCGCCTGCGCGCTGGCCGGGCTGGCGGTCACCTGGCTGCGTACCGTCTGGGGCTGAGAAGAGTCCGACTGACGACGACACCCAAGCCGGGGCGGGTCGCCCTGCTCTACCCCGGAGACCGCGCCGCGCGCGACCGCGCCGATCCGGCCGAGAGCCGCTTCGCCGCCTTGTTTGCGGCGCTGGCCGCCGCCGGTGTGACGGCCGAGCCGGCGGTCTACCACGATGACTTTGCCGACGAGGTGGCGGCGCAGCTGCGCCGGTTGCCGCTGCTCTGGGATGCCGACTCCCTGCACGGCTAGGCGGCGCAGGGCGAACTCGAGCGCTATGTGCTGTGCGAGGTCAACGTCAGCAGTGTGTTCCCGTTTCCGCCGTCAGCGATAGCGCCGCTGGTGACGGCGGTGGTGTTGCGGCTTCAGCGCCAGGCGCGTTGGCGAGCCTGAGCAGGCGACTCAGTGCCGGTGGCCATGGTGCAGGTCGGGCACATGGGCATGGGCATGCTGCTGCGGGGCGTGCTGGTGCCTGTGGCTGTGCTCACCGTCGGGCATGGGTTGATGGTCATGGTCATGGTGGCCGTCGT
The DNA here is from genome assembly GCA_038207685.1 of Burkholderiales bacterium. Taxonomy (GTDB): domain Bacteria; phylum Pseudomonadota; class Gammaproteobacteria; order Burkholderiales; family Burkholderiaceae_C; genus Pseudaquabacterium. The sequence continues at coordinate 4,384 of JBBQZM010000002.1, read as the reverse complement.
CGTGGCGGTGCGCATGTTCATGGTCCAGCGGCGGATGTTCATGCACATGGCTGTGCGACTCGGCCAGGTGCAGCAGCACGCCGGCCAGCATCAGCCCGCCACCCAGCCAGAGCAGCGGCCCCGGTGAGCGATCACCCAACCCGATGGCCAGCGCCGCGCCGATGAAGGGCGCAAACGCAAACACCGAGCCGGTGCGCGCCGCGCCAATGGCCCGCTGCGCCAGCAGGTAGAAGCGCAGGCTGAGGCCATAGGCGCTGAGGCCGACCGCCAGCAGCGCCAGCGCGGGCGCGGCGGCAGGCAGCGGCTCGCCCAGTGCCAGCGCCAGGGCCGCCGAGGCGCTGCCGCCCAGCGCGGCTTTGGCCAGCACCACCTGGCCCGGATCGCTGTCGGCCAGCGCCCGCGACAGCGCGTTGTCCACGCCCCAGGCGGCAGTGGCCAGCAACACGGCCAGCAGGCCGAGCAGCGGCGCGCCGCCAAGCCCTGTGCTACCGCCCTGGTCGAGCACCAGCACCATGCCGCCGGCCAGCAGCAAGGCCATCGCGGCACGCACCCGGCGGTCCAGCGTCTCACCGTAGAACCACCAGGCCAGCAGCACAGTGAACAGCGCCTCCAGCGTCAGCATCAGCGAAGCACTCGTGGCGCTGGTGCGCTGCAAGCCCCAAGCCAGCGCCACCGGGGCGATCAGCGCGCCAAAGGCCGCCATCGCCAGCAAGCGCGGCAGGTCGCGCCGGCGCAGCCGCGCCTCGCGCCCGACCGGCCGGCGCAGCAGTGCGCCGGCCAACGCGGCGCCGCCATACAACAGCGCCGCGGTGGTAAACGGCCCCAGCCCGGCGCCGTAGCGCTGCACCAGCGGCGTGCTGATGCCGAACAGCACGGCGGCCAGCAGCGCCAGCAAGGCGCCGCGCAGGGCTGGCCATCGGGCGGTCATCGGCGTTTGCCTGGGCGGCGCTGGCGATCAGCCGCCGGCAGTCCCGCTGGACAGGTCGATCGAACTCGCACAAGGCAAGCCGGGTGGCCAGGTGCCGCAGACGATCAGCGCGGCGCGCTGCGGCTGGCGCGACAAGGCCGTCAACTCGGCCAGCAGCCAGGCCACGGCCGGCGTGTCGAGCCCGGCCAGCGGCTCGTCGAGCAGGATCAGCGTTGCGCCGCTGCTCAGCACCGCCGCCAGTGCCGCCTTGCGCCGCATGCCGGTGGACAGCATGTGCAGCGTCTTGGCGGCATGCGGCGCCAGGCCGAAGCCGTCGAGCTGGCGCTGCCAATCGGCGCGGTCGAGCCGCGGATGGCGGTGCGCCACCTCATCGCGCAGCGCCGCCGGCGTCAGGCCGTCGAAGGCCGGGTGCCGCGCGTCGACCCAGCACACCGCCTGGCGCCAGGCGGCGGGGTCGGCCTGGGCGTCCAGGTCGTTGAGCAAGCGCTGCCCGGTGTTGGCCAAGTCACCGGTCAGTTCACCGGCCAGCAGCCGTAGCAACGTGCTCTTGCCGCTGCCCGATTCACCGTCCAGCCGGTGCAGGCCGGGGCCCAGCGTGGCTGACCAGCCCTGCAGCAGCGGCGCCTCGCCGGGGTAGCCAAAGTTCAGGCCGCTGACCTGCAGCACCGCCACTGGAATCACGCGTGGCCTACCACCGCATGCGGCACATAGGGTGCCTGCAGTTCGGCGATGTCGTCGGCGCTCAGCTTCACCGACAGCGCCGCCACGGCATCGTCCAACTGCGCCAGCTTGGTGGCGCCGACGATGGGCGCGCTGATGCCCGGCTGCTGCAGCACCCAGGCCAGTGCCACCTGCGCCCGCGGCAGGCCCAGGCGGGTGGCCACAGCGGCCAGCGCCTCGACCACGCGTCGGTCAGCGTCGGCGGTCTTGTCGTACAGCGTGCGGCCGAACGCGTCGGTTTCGGCGCGGGCGCTTTGGCTGTCCCAGTCGCGCGTCAGGCGGCCGCGCGCCAGCGGGCTCCAGGGGATCACGCCGATGCCTTCGGCCCGGCACAGCGGCAGCATCTCGCGCTCTTCCTCGCGGTAGAGCAGGTTCACATAGTTCTGCATCGCCACGAAGCGTGTCCAGCCATGGCGTTCGGCCACCGACAAGGCCTTGGCAAACTGCCAGGCGTACATCGACGAGGCACCGATGTAGCGCGCCTTGCCGGCCTTCACCACGTCGTGCAGCGCCTCCATCGTCTCCTCGATCGGCGTCTTGGCGTCCCAGCGGTGGATCTGGTAGAGATCCACATGGTCGGTGCCCAGGCGGCGCAGGCTGGCGTCGATCTGGCTGATGATGGCCTTGCGCGACAGGCCGGCACCGTTGGGCCCAGCGTGCATGCGGCCATGCACCTTGGTGGCAATCACCACCGCGTCGCGCGGTGCGTACTCGGTGATCGCGCGACCGACAATCTCCTCGCTGCTGCCATCGGAATAGACATTGGCGGTGTCGAAGAAGTTGAAACCCAGGTCCAGCGCGCGGCGCAGAAACGGCCGGCTGGTGGTCTCGTCCAGCGTCCAGGGGTGGCTGCCGCGGGCGGGGTCGCCATAGCTCATGCAGCCCAGGCAGAGGCGGGAGATTTCGAGGCCGGTGCGGCCGAGGCGGGTGGTTTGCATAGGTGAACGGTGCTGGGGTGGGTGGCGGCGTTGATCGTAGATGGATTCCAGTGCCGCCAGCGCCTCGCTGGCGATTCGACCGACATGTTTGACGCCCAGTGGGCATGTTCGGTGGCGAGCCGTGCCGCTGTGCCGGTGCCAAGGCGCGATGCCAAGGCGCCAGCCAGGCCAGGCGACATTGCCGGTTCGGGACATTCTGGCGCCATTGCGTACGGACTGGGCCGCGTGGCGGCCGCTCCGGTCCAGCAGCCAGACGGGTCATTTGGGGTGGTGTCGGAGGGGTAACAGCCGACCCGACATGTCGCAGTCGTTAGGCTTCTCGGGCTGGGTAGCAACCATACAGGGGTTGCTGTCAGTCGCGCCCGGCCGTTGAACTCACGGTCTCCATCCCACTCCGGTCATAGCGGTGCGGGGACGTTGGCAACATGAGTGGCCGGAATGCGATGCGCTGCCGACGTACGCCGACGCGGCTGGTGCCGTGCCGCATCGTCCGCCTGACGTATGTCTGCAGCCCTTGCCAGCCAACTCACCCAGCCAGCCCACTGCGGCTATCTGACCGGCGAGAGCATCGCCGAGCGCAACCAGTGGCTGGCCTGCATGCCGCCGGCCATGAACGAGCGGACGGTAGACCCCGGCTTGGCATAGCGCCTGGCTGAGAGCTTCTTCGGCATCGCCGATGAATGCGCAACCAGGGCGGCTGAGTTGCCGCGGTCAGCGCCGTGTCAAGCGCTGCGCCGACGCCGTGCGTAGAGGCCGACCACGCCGAGCCCGGAGAGCAACATAGCCCAGCTCCCGGGTTCCGGCACCGCCTGCACGGCGTTGAAACCCGCGATCTGCTGGCCGACGAAGGCGCCCACATACTGGTTGAGCGTGTCGCCCAGCGGGATCTCGGAGGTCAGCGGGTCGACGATGCCTTCGTCGTCCATTCTGCCCAGGTACTTGTAGAACTGGAAGCGCCAGACGGCCGCCGGATCGCCCTTCATGTCGACCGACTTGCTTACTTCGTCGATCTTGCCGATCTGCAGCACCTGCCACTCGATCTCGACTTCGGTCGCCTCTTGCAATGCCGCGATGGCCGGGATCGCGCCGGGGTGGTTGCCGCCCAGCAAGTCACCCAGGTCGAGGTTCTCACCCACGGTGGTCTTCACCATCTTCACCCAGAAGGCATTGGCGCGCGGGTCGATGGCCACCTGCGGCGCCTGGATCACGGCCTGTACCTGCATCGGTACCGGCGGGGGCGGTGGCGGTGCCCCCACCACCGGCGGCGGTGGTGGGGGCGGGGGCGTGAAGACGAAGTTCACCGCCGGCACGCCCACCACCTGCGTGGCCAGCGTACCGCCACCGGTGTCGACGATCCAGCGGTAAGTGGTCTTGGCCGGCGCGCCGTAGGTGCTGACGCCGAAGTGGTCGCAGGAGGTGGTCTTCCAGCCCAGGTTGGCGCCCGGCCAGCAACTCTCGCCGTTGGTGGCGAACGGTGCTGACGGTGTGAAGTTTGCGCCGATGGCGCCACCGTAGGTGATGCGCGCGCCGAAGCCCTGGATGTATTCGATGGTGGGTTTGCCATAGCGCACGACCGCGCCGGGGTCGGACGAGATGAAGCTGAAGACCCGGTCGTAGCCGAACACGCTACTGATCATGCCGGCGTGGTCGTAGGCGGCGTCCTCGATCTCGATCTCGAAGCCGTAGGCGGTGTGGTTGGTGTCGTTGACGACGTCAAAATTGGCCAGGCTGCCAAAGGTGGCGGCGGCCACCGGGGCGGCCAGCGGCAGCAGCATGGCCGCCGCGGCGGCCATGAGGG
>JBBQZM010000001.1:0-62440 GCA_038207685.1 Burkholderiales bacterium | reverse complement strand
GACTGCATCACCGGCTGCAACCAGGGCGCCAAGAACACGCTCGACACCAACTACCTGGCCTGGGCGCAGCAGCGCGGCGTTGAGCTGTTCAGCGGCGGCTGGGTTGAACGGCTGCAACGCGACAAAACAGACTCGCACTGGATCGTCGACTGGCACTACACCGCGCCCGAAGCCCGTCAACATATCGTGCAAATGCCGCCGCTACGCGCCCGCCGCGTGCTGCTGGCCGCTGGCAGCCTGGGCTCGACCGAGATCCTGCTGCGCTCCGATCCCAATGGTGAGTTGTTCTCGGCGCAACTGGGCCGACGCTTCTCGACCAATGGCGACCTGATCGTTGCCGGCTACCGCCAGCGCAATGAAGTCAACGCCTGTGCCGACGAAGACAGCGATCCAGGCGATCCGCTTAAGCGCCGCGTCGGCCCGACCGTCAGCGGCCTGGTGCGTGCGCCCTTGCCCAAGGGCGCGGGTGTCATTGCGGTGCAGGAGTTCGCGATCCCGGCAGCGCTGGGCCGGCTGCTGGGCGAGGTGACCACCACCTTCGGCACGCTGCAAGGCCTGTTCGAGTTCCGCGAACCCCACCCGGCCGACAGCGAGCGCGAGAAGCAGGATGACCTGGCCGTAACCACGGCCAGCCTGCGCTACACCTCGATCTACGGCCTGATGGGCGACGACGGAGCGGCCGGCCGCATCGAGCTGGCGACGCCGGCCGCGGCCGCAAAGCTGCCGAGTGACGGTGCGGCACGCATCGTCTGGAATGCCAAAGATGAGCGACTCTGGCGCCTGTTCGAACAACAGACCGAGTGGCTGAAGTCGGCCTGCCGGCACAACAAAGAGCTCGGCGGCGTGGTGGTACCCAACCCGAGCTGGCAGCCGCTGCCCGGGCTGATCGGCAATGCGCTGGGCGGGCTGCGTGGCATGGCACTCACGGTGCACCCGCTGGGCGGCTGCGCGATGGCCGACAACGTGGCGCAGGGCGTCGTCAACCGCCATGGCGCGGTATTCGCCCGCGACCGCGACCGTGTACTGCTGCCCGGCCTGGCAGTGCTCGACGGCGCCATCGTGCCACGCGCGCTGGCGATCAACCCAGCACTGACCATCGCCGCGCTGGCCGAGCAGGCCGTGCCGGGCCTGGCCCAGCATTGGGGACTCAGGCTGGCTGATGCCGATCCCGGTGCCGGGCTGGATGCCAAGACCGCTACCGCTCCCGCTACCTGCACACCAGCGGCAGAACCACGCTCTGACGCAGCAGCGTTGGCCTGGCTGCCCAGGCGCCAGGTCGAGCCTGCGGCCACCCGCATCTGCATCCAAGAGCAGTTGTGCGGCAGTCTGCAATTGCCCGAAGGCGTGGTCGACGCCGAGCTTGAGATCGGCTTCGTCGAGATAGCGGATCTCGCGGCTCTGCTGCGGCAGGCCTCGCGTCAACTGCCGATACAACGCGCCAACTTGCGGCTGTACGCGCCTGTCGATGACGACACGGCGCTGGCCCCGCAGCCAAGGGAGCCACTGGCCACACTGGTCGTGAAAGGCCATTTGCTGCTGCTGCAGCCGGCACCCGAGGACGATGCGCTGCAGGACGATACGCGCAACGCGCTGCTCAAGGCGCTGCTGGCCGCAACACCCGCCAGCACCTTGCTGCAAGCCATGACAGCCGGCGCTCAGGCAGCAAATCCGGCCAGTACGGCGATCGCCAGCTTCCTCGACCAGGCCATGTTGTGCCACCGCCAACTGGTCTACGTTTTGGAGCTAGCCGAGCCCTGGCAGGGCCCGCACTTTGGCTTGGCCGCGGGCGACAGCCTAATCGGCACCAAGTCGATCGGCTTCTCCAAGCAGCGCAGCCCCTGGCGCCAGTTCAGCAGCCTGCAATTGGTCTGGCAGCGTGGCGAGCAGACGCGCGAACTGGGCCAGCTCACCAGCGATCTGGCCTATTTCGCCCGCCGCCGCCAGGCCTTGCTGCAGGTAACGGGGCAGCGCGATCAAGTGACCGCCTGGGCCGATCTGGCCGGGCTGGCGCTGCTGGTGCTGCGGCTGCTGCTGATAGGGCAGTTGCTCAAACTGATGCCGCCGGGCGACGCACCGATGAAAGCCGGCGAACGCCGGCCCAGCGCGGTGGACGGCGAGTGGCCCCAGGTCGTTGTCATCGATGAAGATTGCCGCCTCTCGCGCTACCTGCCGCAGCAGCCGGCGGCGGCGGCGCGGCCGCTGCTGCTGATCCACGGCCTCAGCGCCTCGGGCTCGACCTTCAGCCACCCCAGCATTCCGGTCAACCTGGTTAGCTTCATGCTGGCGCAAGGCCGGGAGGTCTGGCTGCTGGACCTGCGCACCAGCGCGGCCAACGAGCACCGACCCGGGCCGTTCAGCCTGGAAGAAACGGCGCTGGGCGACATTCCACGCGCCATCGACCGGGTGCTTGAGCACAGCGACCAGCAGAAGGTCGACGTCGTCGCCCACTGCATGGGTAGCGCGATGTTCTGCATGGCGCTACTGGGCCATGCCACGCTGCACCGCAGCATCGGCCATGCGGTGCTGTCGGCGGTGGGCCCGCTGCTGCGCATGAGCCCGCTGAACCAGCTGCGCGGCTTTGTCGCCAGCCTGACCGAGCAGTTCCTGTCGACTACCGAGTTCGACGTGCGGCCCGAGTACGCCGCGCAGCCGGTCAAGGGCGTCTGGCAAAAGGCCCAAGGCGGCGTCGGCATCAGGCTGCTGGACGCGGTGCTGGCCTTGCTGCCCTATCCGCAGACCGACCGCGAGGCGGCGCGCGCCGGCGCGCTGGACGACGACAGCGGCCGCAGCCAGCGCGACTTCAGGCTGGTGCGGCACCGTGCCGATGCCATCGTCGGCCACAGCTTCGAGCTCGACAACCTGGCCGACGAAACCCTGCTGGCGCTGGACGCGCTGTTCGGCTGGGTCAAGACGCGCACGTTGGCGCAGACCCAGCACCTGGCGCGCCAAGGCGTGCTGACCGACGCCGATGGCCAGAATACCTGCGTCCATGACAGCGGGCTGCGCCAGCGCTTTGCCTTCCCGGTGCTGCTGCTGCACGGCAAGAAAAACCAGATCTTCGACTGGCAGGGCGGGCATGACAGCTACCGGCTGCTGAAGCGGGTGTTCAACGAAGCGGCCGGCATCGCCTGCGTGCAGCAGGGCGATCTGCACTGGGGCGGCGATTCGCCGCGCCAGCTGCATGTGCTGCAGCGCTACGGCCATCAGGATGTGCTGATCGGCCAGCATGCCCACTTCGACGTTTTTCCGGTGATCGAGCGCTTTCTCAGCACCAGCGAACACAACGAGTCGCGCCTGGGCGAGCCGCGCACGCGCTACTTCTGCGAGCAGCCCTGGATCGGCCCCGGCCTGGGCTGGCTGCGGATGCTGGCCGTCGCGCCGGGCCAGCCGCCGCTGATCGAAGCCAGCCTGCAACTGCATCCCGGCCCGCGCAATGTCGAGACACTCTGCGTCGTACTGGCACCGGCCGAGTGGCGCAAGCAGGCGGGCAGCGCGTCGGGCTGGCGGGTGTTGGTTGACCAGGCGCGCGGCTGGCGCATCGACACTGCCGACGCGCTGACGCAACGCGAGCGGTTGAGTCGCGGCGTACTGACGCTGCAGCTGCGGCGCGATTTGCTGCCAGCCGCAGCGGCCTACCTGGTGCTGACGCTGCACTGCGATGCGCTGGCGCCGCAGTCGGATCTGGCCTTCGCCGGGCCGGCGCAAGCGGGGGGCGAGCTGGCGCTGCAAGGCGGCTATCCGCTGGCGCCCGATGCGCTGCTGGCGGTGTCGCGCCAGCTCGAAGGCCGGCGCTCGCGGTCGATCGCGCGCTGCTTGCTGCACTTGCGCGCGTCCAGCTTGGCCGGATGCGACGTCGCAGCCTTGGCCGCACCGCCAGATCCGCCAGGTTCACGAGAAGCACCAGAAGCGCCCGAAACGCCTGTGCCGCCCGTACCGCCTGTGCCGCCTGCTGGCCCGCAGCCACTGCGCTTTGCCGTCGGCAGCTGCCAGTTTCCGCAGGGCCTGTTCGACCAGCCGGTGGCCGGCGCGTCCTATCGGGTGATGTTGGATCGCCTGATAAGCCAGCCCGACCAAGCGCCGGCCTTTCTGCTGCTGATCGGTGACCAGGTCTACCTCGACGCGGCGTCGGTGGCCGTCGGCCTGGGCCACCGCGCCGCCCGGCAGGTCGCTCGCCAAGGCTATGAGCTGGCCTGGCGGCTGCCGGCGTTCCGCGCGCTGCATGCCCGCTTGCCGGTCTATACCCTGCTGGACGACCATGAGATCGCCAACGATTGGCAGCCACCCGATCCGCCAAGTCAGCTCAGCGGCGACGACCATGCGCGGCTCGACGCCTACAACTGCCACCAGGCAGCGCTCAATCCACCACCGCTGGGCCTCTGCGCGTCGTGCAGCTATGTCTTTGCGCCGGCAGGTCAGCCGATTTTTGTGCTCGACAGCCGCAGCCAGCGTGAGCTGCGGCGCATCGATGCTGCGCGCTCCTGGCGCCGCGCAGCCATCGTCGCCGAGGCCGACATGGTCGCCTTGCTGGCCTGGCTGGACCAGCATGCCGCCGCGCCGTTCAAATTCATCGTCTCGGCCAGCATCGTACTGCCGCTGCCAGTCGGCTTTGATGCCCAGGTTCCGCAGCTGACGGTCGACAGCTGGGCTGGCTATCCGGCATCGCTGATCCGACTTCTGGATCACATCCAGCGGCGGCGCATCCACGGCGTGGTCTTCATCGGCGGCGACGAGCACCTTTCGCTGGCCGGCCGGCTGCGGCTGGACAACGGTGTCGTGCTGCACATGGTGGTGGCTTCGGGGCTGCATGCGCCGTTCCCGTTTGCCAACGGCCGGCCCGAGCAACTGCTTTGCAACGGGCGGCTGTGCATCAGCGACGGCAAAACCACGATCCAGGGCCAGATGCACACCGACCTGACCGAGCAGCGCGCCAACCATCTGCTGCTCAGCGCGCTGCCCGCCAGCGCCAGCGCGCCGCCGCAACTGCAGGTCGAGATCGTTACCACCGATGGCAAGGTGCGCGACCAAGTCTATGTGCTATCCGGTGAGGGGCAGCCGGAGGCTGATGCTTGACCGCTGCGCCTGCGCGCCCGCGCAGACCGGCGGTACCGCCCCGTTGCCATCCATGCCACGTTAACCAGGAGTCACGCCATGAACGATCTGGACAGCCTGCTCAGCGGTGAGGTCACCTTGACCACCGATCACAGCAACCCGGAGCTGAAAGGCCCGTTTTTGCTGCAACTCCGCTGGCCGACGCTGTTCCGCCAGCAGCGCCAGCAGGTCGACGGCACCGCCTTTCCGAAGCTGGTGCTCAAGGATATGCCGCCGATCTCGCTGGAGTTTGACGGCCTGGGCATCGGCCGCTTCAACCCGGCCACCGGCCAGCTCGAACTGCCAATCAAGCTGAAGTTGAAGTACCCGCTTGGCCGCGCGAGGGTCAAGCTGACGTTGTCGACCTCGGCTGCAGGCGGCGTGCCGGTCAGCCAGGCTGACGGCAGCCTCACCCTGGTAGCCCGCGGCGTCTTCGTCGATCCCTTGGTGCTGAACGGCGTGAGCTGCACGCTCAGCCTGCAGGCTCGGTTAGCGCCCAATCCGCACCACTGACGCCAATCCTGCTGCGGCGCTACGCGTTAGGGGCTTGCCGCCGCGGCAGCGTCAACACCGCCATCAACCCGCCTTCGAGCCGGTTGCGCAGCAGCAGCTCGCCGCCATGGCCACGCGCGATGTTGCGCGCGATTCCCAGGCCCAGGCCGCTGCCGCCGGTGGCGCGGCTGCGTGAGCCTTCCAACCGGAAGAAGGGCTCGAACACCTGTTCGAGCTGGTCCTCGGCGATGCCCGGGCCGTCGTCCAGTATTTGCAGCACCAACGCCTCGGCGCTGTCGTCCACCCGCAGCGTGGCGCTGCCGCCATAGGCAAAGGCGTTGTCGACCAGGTTGCTCAGCGCACGCTTGAGCATCGAGCCATCGGCTACCAGTGCTGCGCCAGCCCGGCCCTCGATGCGCAAGGTGCGCCCCAGCGCCGCGTTGTCGGCCTGCAGCGTGGCCAGCAGCGCGTTCACATCCACCGGCTCACGCGGTGCGTTGTGGCCCAGGCCGCGCAGAAACTCCAGCGTCTGCACCACCATGGTCTCCATCTCGCGCAGGTCGGCCTCGAAGCGCTCGCGCTGCTCGTCGTCGTCGAGCAGCTCAGCGCGCAGTCGCAGCCGGGTCAGTGGGGTCTTCAGGTCGTGCGACAGGGCGGTCAGCACCCGCGTGCGGTCGTTGATGAAGCCCGCCAGCCGCTGCTGCATGGTGTTGAAGGCGCGCGCCGCCTGGCGCACCTCCAACGGGCCGTCCTCGGGCAGCGGTGCGTGGTCGAGGTCCTGGCCCAGCGCGTCGGCGGCCTGCGCCAGCACATGCAACGGTCGCACCACCCAGCGCACGGCCACAAACGACAGCGCCAGCACCGTCAGCAGCAGCACGCCGAGCGTGAGCAGCAGCCGCCAGGGCAGCAGCTCGGGCGTGCCGGGCAGCTCGGTGTCGAAGCGCGCCCAGCGGCCGTCGCGCAGCTGCACCTCGGTGCGCAACACCGTGGCACCGCTGCCCATGGCCCAGCCCTCGCCAGCTCGCCGGCCCGGCCCGGCCCCCGCGCCCAGCCCCATGTGCTCGGCCATGCGCGCTGCCATGCCGGGTGGCAGGTCGCGGCCCATCATGCTGTCGGGATGGCCTTTGCCGGGTATCGGCATCTCTGCACCGGCCGAAAATCCCTCGCGGGCCTGCACACGCACCGCACGGTCGTCGCCCAGCGACGCCTGCAGGCGCGACGCGAACATCGCCCGGCGCCAGCCGGACGAGCCGTCTACGGTGATGCGTGGCAGGTCGTGCAGCGACAGCACCAGCGGCGGCTGGTTGAGCACCGCCACCACCTGCCCGCGTTCGCCCGCACCCAGGCCATCGAGCAGCCTGACCACATCGGCAATGCGCTGCGCCGGCTGCAGGCCGAAGCTGCCGGCCACCAGCCGGTCGCGCTCGGCCACGTTGATCAACGCGCTCAACAACTGCGCCAGCAGCAGGCCAGCGCCCAGCACCAACATCAGCCGGCCGAACAACGAGCCCGGCAGCCAGCGCCAGCGTCTGTGTCTGAGTCTGCGCTCGGCCATCACAGCCCCTTGTCGACCGGCACCGACAGCACGTAGCCCTCGCCGCGCACGGTCTTGATCAGCGCCGGGCTGCGCGGGTCATCACCCAGGCGCTGGCGCAGGCGGCTGACCTGCACGTCGATGCTGCGGTCCAGCGGGTCGGCCTCACGGCCCTGCGTGAGGTCGAGCAGCTGGTCGCGACTGAGCACCCGGTTCGGGTGGTCGAGGAAGACCCGCAGCAGCTTGTACTCGACACCGCCGATCTCGGCGGCCTCGCCGGAGGGTGAGCGCAGCGCACGGCGCGTGGTGTCGAGCGTCCAGCCGGCGAATTGCAGCAGCGGCTCCTCCTGCGGCTGCAGGTTGGGCGGCAGGCTGCGCGTGCGGCGCAGGATGACCTTGATGCGGGCCAGCAGTTCACGCGCGCTGAAGGGCTTGGGCAGGTAATCGTCGGCACCCATCTCCAGGCCGACGATGCGGTCAGTCTCGTCGCCGCGCGCGGTGAGCATGATCACCGGGATATCCGACTTGCCGCGCAAGTTGCGGCAGAGCGTGAGTCCATCGTCGCCGGGCAGCATCAGATCGAGCACGATCAGGTCGAAGGCGCCGCCGTCGAGCGCCCGCCACATCGCCCGGCCGTCGCCCACGGCGGTGGCGCGCAGCCCGTTCTTCTCCAGGTAACGGATAAGCAGGCTGCGGATCTCGCTGTCGTCGTCGACGATCAGGATGTGGTCGCTACGTTCCATCGGGTCCATGGCCTCATTGCACCGCAGTGACGTGCGAATCGCACGCGCCGGGCGCAGCAGAAAAGTAACACAGCATGTCAAGCCGGCGGCTTGGCACAGGGCGCGACAAAAAAGGCCGCCGTTGACACACCGTTCTTACAGGCCGGCGCTTCAATGGAACCGTTGCGAAGGGATCTTCTGCAACGGGGCGACAGGCCGCCACAAGGTGCCCACCGTCTCTTCATCGACCCTTCAGGAGAACACCATGAAGACCACCACCAAGATCATCACCACCACATTGACCGTCCTCTCGCTGGCGGCTGTCTCCGTTGTCTCCGCCCATCCGGGAGGCGGCTACGGCATGGGCCAGGGTGCCGGCATGGGACCGGGCGCCGGCATGATGGGCCAAGGCTACGGCATGGGCCAGGGCATGGGTCCGGGCTACGGCATGGGCCAGGGCGCTGGCATGGGCGGCATGGGCTTCGATTCGCCGGCCGTGCTGGCGGCTCGAATGAGCGACATGAAGACTGCGCTGAAGATCACCACCGAGCAGGACGCAGCTTGGCAGAAGTACATGGCGCAGATGCAGCAGCAGGTGCAGACTCGCCAGGCTCTCCATGCGACGATGCAGGCCCAGTTGCAGGACCCCAAGGCCAACATCGACCGCAATGCCCAGCATGAGACGATGACCAAGCTGTTCGCCTCGCAGGACGCCGCACGCACCGAGTTGTTGGCGGTGCTGACACCTGAGCAGAAGGCGCTTTTCGGCCAGTCGCGGGGCTCGGGCTACGGCCGTCACATGGGGTCGCAAGCGCCGACGAAGTGATGACCTTGACGATGGGCGCCCGCCCATCACCATCCCGCGGGCCGATCGCCGGCAACGGTGGTCGGCCCGCGGTGCGTGCGGCGCCGGCCCCGAACCGGGCCATCGGCTAGACCCGCTCGAGCACCAGCGCGATGCCCTGGCCGACGCCGATGCACATGGTGCACAGCGCGTAGCGGCCGCCGCTCCGGTGCAACTGGCTCACCGCGGTGGTGGCCAGCCGCGCGCCGCTGGCGCCCAGCGGGTGGCCCAGCGCGATCGCGCCGCCCCAGCGGTTGACCCGCGCGTCGTCATCGGCCAGGCCCAGGTCGCGCAGCACCGCCAGGCCTTGCGCGGCAAAGGCTTCGTTGAGTTCGATCACATCCATCTGCGCCAGGCTGAGGCCGGTGAGTTCCAGCACCTTGCGTGTGGCCGGCGCCGGGCCGAAGCCCATGATGCGCGGCGCCACACCGGTGGTGGCCATGCCCACCACCCGGGCGCGTGGCGTCAGGCCGTGGCGGGCCGCCGCCGTCTCGCTGGCCAGCAGCAGGGCGCAGGCACCGTCGTTGACGCCGCTGGCATTGCCCGCCGTCACCGTACCATCAGGCTTGACCACGCCCTTGAGTTTGGCCAGCGCCTCCAGGCTGGTCGCCCGTGGATGTTCGTCCTGGCTGACGATCACCGGATCGCCCTTCTTCTGCGCAATGCTCACCGGCGTGATCTCGGCCGCCAGGTGGCCGGCTTGCTGCGCCGCCACCGCCTTTTGCTGGCTGGCCAGCGCCATGCGGTCCTGCGCCTCGCGCTCGATCTTGAAGTCGATCGCCACGTTCTCGGCGGTCTCGGGCATCGAGTCGACGCCGTACTGCGCCTTCATCAGCTTGTTGACGAAGCGCCAGCCGATGGTGGTGTCGTACACCGTGTTGGCACGGCTGAAGGCGGTTTCGGCCTTGGGCATCACGAAGGGCGCGCGGCTCATGCTCTCGACGCCGCCGGCGATCATCAACTGGGCCTCGCCGGCCTTGATGGCACGCGCGGCCGTGCCCACCGCGTCCAGCCCCGAGCCGCACAGCCGGTTGATGGTGCCGCCCGGCACGCCCACCGGCAGGCCGGCCAGCAGCGCCGCCATGCGTGCGACGTTGCGGTTGTCCTCGCCAGCCTGGTTGGCGCAGCCATAGAGCACGTCGGCCACCGCGGCCCAGTCGACTTGCGGATTGCGGGCCATCAGCGCCTTGATCGGGATCGCACCCAGGTCGTCGGTGCGCACGCTGGACAGCGCACCACCGTAGCGGCCGAAGGGGGTGCGGATGGCGTCGCAGATGTAGGCGTGGGTCATGGCGGGGTCTCCTGTCGTCTGGGCTCGCATGCTAGCGCCGACCGCTGCGCGCAGCCGTCACGCGTGGGTCAGGCGCAAGCCGGGGGCCAGCGGCCGGCGGCGAGTTTTCCGGGAGAACATGGCGCGGTGCCGCGCCCTAACATCCTTGGCCGTTGAGGACCTGCCGATCTCGCAACAGGCCACACCGCACCTGAACATGCTGCTGCGCCGCAGCCTGCTGGACAGCGGCCTGTCGACCTATGCCGCCAAGGACCACTACAAACGCCAACGGCCCTTCGCGGCGCTGAAGGAAGGCACTTGCGCGCCGGCCTCCGAGGCCGCACGGGTCAACGACGGCAGTTATCCCTCAGGCCACGCGGCGCTGTCCTGGGGCTGGGCGCTGCTGCTGGCCGAACTGGCGCCCGAGCGTGCCAATGCGGTGCTGCAACGCGGACATGCCTTCGGCCAGAGCCGGGTGATCTGTGGCGTGCACTGGCAAAGTGATGTTGACGCCGGCCGGCTGATGGGCGCCGCCGCCATCGCCCGGCTGCACGCCGACGAGACCTTTCAGGCCCAGGCCGAGCTGGCCCGCGCCGAAATCCGCCAGGCCCGCGCCCAGGGGCAGAAGTCGCCGCTGAACTGCGCCGCTGAAGCGCAGGCGCTGGGCCGCTGAGCGGCTGTCTGACCGAGGGCGCGCTGCTCAGCGCGCTGCGACCACGCCGTAAAAGCCGGCGCTGGCGCCGTCGCTGTCCCGCCGTAGCTGGCAAGTCTGGGCGGCGGCGCTGATGCCGTCGGCAGTCAGCGGCTGCGGCAGCACGCGGTAGCCGGCGGGCAGCTCGGCCATCAGCAGGGCTTGCACCTGCTGGCAATCGCTGATGGCCTGGCACTTGCCGGGCATTGGCCTCTGGCCGGTGACCTGGCAACCGGCCTGGTTGAGCACCATCGCCGAGCCGGCTGCCGCCGCCATGCTGACCAGCGCCGCCTGATCGGCCTGGGCGTGGAAGTCCAGCAGGCTGGGCAGCGCCATGGTGGATACCGTGCCGGCGATGGCGGTGACGGTGAGCTGTTCGATCAGCGTGAAGCCGCGGGCGCGACGCGGTGGCGGGGCTTTGGCAATGTGGGACATGGCAAGGTGGGACATGACCGGCCCAGTGTGACGCAGAAGATCGCGTCCACCCTCCCCCCAGGCGAGGGGCCGCCGCGCGCCGATCTCGGCCAGCGGCCTGCCCATGCCGCGGCGCGGCCGGTCAGGTCAGGTCAGGTCACCACATCGGGTGCCGCGCGCCCGGTGCGCTCGCGGATCTGCGCGATCTCGCCGGCCAGCGTGATCAACCCGGCCAGCGCCAGCTGGGTGTCCTGCTGGTGGCGCGCCGGGTCGCTCTCGTAGCGCTCGATGTAGACACGCAGCGTGGCCCCCGAGGTGCCGGTGCCCGACAGCCGGTAGACGATGCGCGAGCCGTCGCTGAAGACGATGCGCAGGCCCTGGTGCGCCGAGACGCTGCCGTCCACCGGATCGGTGTAGCTGAAGTCGTCGGCCTGCGCCACCGTCAACCCGCCCAGCACCGTGCCGGTCAGCCCGTCCAGCTTGGCGGCCAGCGCCTGCATCAGTGGCTGGGCGTCGGCGCTGGTGATCTCCTCGTAGTCGTGGCGGGTGTAGTAGTTGCGGCCATGGGTGGCCCAGTGCTGGCGGGCGATGTCCTGCACGCTCTGGCCGCGCACGGCCAGAATGCTCAGCCACAGCAGCACGGCCCACAAGCCGTCTTTCTCGCGCACATGGTCCGAGCCGGTGCCGGCGCTCTCTTCGCCGCACAAGGTGATGCGGCCGGCGTCGAGCAGGTTGCCAAAGTACTTCCAGCCGGTCGGGGTCTCGAAGCAGGGAATGCCCAGCGACTGCGCCACACGGTCGACCGCGCCACTGGTGGGCATCGAGCGTGCAACGCCGACGATGCCGCTGCGGTAAGCCGGCGCCAGATGGGCATTGGCCGCCAGCATCGCCAGCGAGTCCGATGGCGCAACGAACAGGCCGCGGCCGATGATCAGGTTGCGGTCGCCATCGCCGTCGGAGGCGGCGCCCAGGTCGGGTGCGTCGGCCGACATCATCAGCTCGTACAAGGCCTTGGCATGCACCAGATTCGGGTCGGGATGGTGGCCACCGAAGTCGGTCAGCGGCGTGCCGTTGCGCACCGTGCCGGGCGTGGCACCGAGTTCACCTTCGAACAGTGCATGGGCATAGGGCCCGGTGACGGCGTGCATCGCGTCGAAGGCCAGCCGGAAGCCGCCGGCAAACAGCTTGCGCAGCGCGTCGAAGTCGAACAGGGCGCGCATCAGCTCGACATAGTCGGCCACCGAGTCGAACACCTCGACCTGCATGGCGCCCAGCGGCTGCAGGCCGAGCCGGCCCAGGTCGACATCGGGCGTGTCGCTGTAGTGGATCTTGTGCACATCCAGCGTCCGGGCGTAGATCGCGTCGGTCACACGCTCGGGTGCCGGGCCGCCGTTGGCGCCGTTGAACTTGATGCCGAAGTCGCCGTCGGGCCCGCCGGCGTTGTGGCTGGCCGACAGGATCAGCCCACCGAAGTCGCCATGCTTGCGGATCACGCAGGACGCCGCCGGCGTCGACAGGATGCCGTGCCGGCCTACCCGCACGCCGGAGAAGCCGTTGCCTGCGGCGATGCGGATGACCTGCTGTATGGCCTCGAGGTTGAAGTAGCGCCCGTCGCCACCCACCACCAGCGTGCAGCCGCCGAAGCCCGCCTCGGGCCGAACGGCGTTGAACACCGCCTGCACAAAATTGGCCAGGTAATTGGGCTGCTGGAACTCGACCACCTTCTTGCGCAGGCCGCTGGTGCCGAGTTTCATGCCGGCGATGGGCGCGGTGGCGCGGGTCAGGATGTTCATGCGTTCTCCTTCGGGGTGCGGCCTGGCGAGGGCGCCAGTGAGGGTGCAACAAGGTTCGGCCGGTGGCTGGGCGCCGGGCACCGAGCACCTGATCTTCGCCGAGGATCAGGCTGTCAGGGATTTGAGCGCTGCGCTCGATCGGATCTTTGCCTTGCCGTGGCACGGGCCGAGGCGCCAACCTGCCGCGCCGCGCCGATCTGCCGGCGCTGGGCTGCAATTGCGTCAGCCGCTCACAGCCGCCGGTGCGCCAGCGCCGGCAACTGCTGGCGCACGCTGGCCAATCGCTCGCGACTCAACTCACCGGCCACCACCGCCTCGCCCTCAGGCTGACAGGCCAGCAGTTCGCCCCAGGGGTCGGCCAGCAGGCTGTGGCCCCAGGTGCGGCGGCCGTTCTCATGTTGACCGCCCTGCGCCGGCGCCAGCACATAACACTGGTTCTCCACCGCGCGAACGCGCAGCAGCAGTTCCCAGTGGGCAGCGCCGGTGGTATAGGTGAAGGCCGAGGGCACGACGATCAGGTCGCAGGGCCCCATCGGCGCCTGCATCAATCGCCGGTACATCTCGGGAAAACGCAGGTCGTAGCAGATCGACAAGCCCACGCGCCAGCCCTCGGCATCAAAGCTCACCGGCTCGGCGCCGGCGCGCAACACCCGGCCTTCGTCGTAACGCTCGCGGCCGTTGTCGTAGGCAAACAAGTGAATCTTGTCGTAGCGCGCCACGCGCTGGCCGTCGGGGCCCCAGACCAGGCAGCTGTTGTGCACACGCTCGGGGTCGTCGGTGCGCAGTGGCAACGTGCCGCCAATCACCCACAGGCCCAGCTCAGCCGCCGCCGCAGCCAGGCTGGCCTGGATCGGGCCGTCACCGTCGGCCTCGGCGATGGCCAGCTTGTCGCGGTCCTGGCGGCCCATCAGGCAGAAGTACTCGGGCAAGGCCACCAGCCGCGCGCCAGCCGCCGCGGCCTGTGCCATCAGCCGGCGCGCCGCTGCCAGGTTGCGCGCCACATCGGGCGTGGCCACCATTTGCAGCGCGGCGATCTTCATCGTGTCGGTCATGGTCAACTCGCTTTCAAGGCCGGGGGATGGGCGCGGCAGCCGGTGGCGCCTCGGCGGCAGCGGCCGGCAGAGGCTCCAGCAGTTTGCGTTCAACGCGCTCCACCTTGGGATCGTCCCAGCGGCCGCTGACATGAAACTCGCGCGCGCTGGCCATGCGCAAGGGCTCGCGCAGCAGCCATTGGCCAAGGAAGGCGCCCAGCCCAATCGCCGGGTTGATCGCCGCATAGGCCAGCGATGCGCTGCCGGTGTTGAGCTCGGGCAGCACCACCACCTGCAGATCCTGCGTCTCGCGGCCGATGTCGGCGCTGCCGGCCATCAACACCAGCGCCTGCAGGCCACTGATCCGCAGGTTCTCGGTGTGCGCCACGCCGGCGCCAATCTGCACGTCACCGCTGAGCTTGTCGAAGGCAAAGCCTTCCTGGAACACGTCGCGGAAGTCCAGCAGCAGGCGGCGCGGCAAGGCCTGCAGGCTCAGCACGCCCAGCAGCCGCGCCGCCCCGGGATCGACCTTGAGGAACTGCCCGCGCTCCAACGCCAACGTCAGTTGCCCGCCCAGCGAGGGCAGATCGAGTTCCAGCGGCGAACCCGACCAGTCCAAGCTGCCGGTGATCCTGCCCTGGGCGCCGCGCACCACCTTGCCAAAACCCAGGCGCTGCAGCAACGCGCCGCCGTCATCGACATCGAGCTTGAAATCAAGCTGCATGCGCCGCGCTGCCGCACCTGCTGAGCGCCAGCGGCCACTGGCCTGCAGCCGCGCGTCGGCATTGCCCAGTTGCAGCTTGTTCAAGCGCCACTCGGCGCGTGCGCCGATTTCGCCGATCAGCGGCCGATTGACCGCTTCCACCGCCAGCCGACCCAGCTTGCGGCCACGCAGCTCGAAGTCTTCGATCTCGATGTCCAGCGCCGGCACGCTGGCCGGTGCGCTGTCGAGCAGCCCGGCCATCGATTCAGCCACCGTCTGTGCCTCGGCCGGCGGCAACGACAGCCGCGACAGCCGGGCCTGGATGCGGCCGGCGCCAGCGCCGGCCTGCGGCTCGCGGTAGTCCACGCTGCCGGCGGTCTGATCAGCCTGCACCTGGGCCCGCCAGCCGGCCTCGCCAGCGCCTGACAGGCGCTGCAGCGCCAGCGTGACACCGCTGAGCCGCCGGCCGTCGGCCAGCAGCTCGGGCGTCAGCAGCTGGATGCTGCGTGGCAGCCAGGGGTTGTCGGCAGGGTCGGCCGCCGCGGGGCCCGGGCCGACATCGGACGCCAGCAGATGGCGCCAGGCATCCACATCCAGCCGCGGCAGGGACAGCACCGCGCGGCCGCCGGCCACCGGCTCGGGCAGCGGCGCATCCCAGGCCAGTGCGCTGCGCAGCGGCCGCAGCCCGCCGTCAGCTGATTCCACCAGGGCCGCAGCTTTCAGCGCGCCCAGTTCCAGGCGCAACTGCTCCCGAGCCGGCCGGCCGCTGGCAGCAGCGCTGTCAGGCGTGCTGAGCAGCCGCAGCGGCAGCTGGGCCTCGGCCGGCTTGGCCAGTGGCGCTGGCAGGTTGATCGCCAGGCCTTGCAGGTTGCTGCTCAGCTGCCAGTCGAGCGCGCCACCGGGCGGCAGCCCCAGGTGCAGCCGGTAGGCGGTCTGGCCTTGCAGCCGCTGCGCCAGTTTGGCCAGGGCGCCAGGTTCGGTAAAGCGGCGCAGGCCGTCGGCGCTGGCGTTGCCGTTGAGCACAAAGCGCAGGCCGCCGTCGGCCTGGCTGCCGCCGTCGATCAGCGTCTCACCGCCCAGCATTTGGGCGCGCACGCCGACCAGCTGGATCGACTGGGTGCCGACCTCGATGCGGCCGCGCGCGCCGGCCAGCAGCGGCAGATCAGGCCGCAGCCGCACGTCGCTGCCCAGCAGTTGCAGGCCGGCCTTGAGCGCGGTCTGCTCAGGATGGGCTAGCGGGATGGTCAGCGCCAGCCGCAGATCCATCGCGCCGCTGGCGCTGGCCTTGTCCAGCGCGTGGCCGGTCCAGCCGGCCAGCGGCGTGCTGCGCAGGTAGCGCAGCAGATCGGCCGCCGGGCCACGCGCCTGGCCCTCCACTTCCAGCACCGATTGCGCGGACAACGCACGGATGCGGCCCTGCACCTCACTCAACTCCACGCCCCAGAGCCGACCGCGGGCCTGCTGAAAACGCATCGCATTGCGCTCGAACAGCAGATCGCCACTGACCGCGCTGAACGCCGGCCAGGGTGACTCCCAGGCTGGTTCACGCTGGCCGGCTGGCACCGAGGGCACCGTCGCCAGCGTCGCATCCACCACCTTGCCGGCGATGCGGAAATCACCGTCGCTGCGGTTGATGAAGGGAAAGTCGTAGAGGTCGCCCTTGACGCGGTAACTCACCTGGCGCAGTTCGCCGCCCTGCACCGCGCGCTGCACCCAGTGGCGCGTGGCCTCGCCTATGCCCAACGGCAGGTAGCGCGCCACCGCCAAGGCGCGGGCTTCACTGATCTGACCCTCAAGCGCCAGCACGCCGGGCAGGCGGCCGCCCTTGCCGAAGCCGCTGCCGGCGCCGGTATGCCAGCTGGCGTTGAAGCCGCCACGCGCGTCGGCATTGTCAAAGCGCACGTTGTTCAACTTCAGTTCCACCCGCGGCAGTGCGCTCAGGGCATGCGCCGGCTCGATCGACCAGCGCAACTGGGCTTGGAAGTTGTTCAGCGGCACCACCGATTGCTCGAACACGCCGGGCAGATCCAGCGCGCCGTTGGTCAGCGCCAATTCGGCCTGGCCGCCACGCTCGGTGGCGCTGACCTGCAGGTCGGCGCCGCGCCAGCCCGGCCGGCCAACGCCGCCGCTGCCGGGCGCCGGCGCTGCGCTGATCGCCATGCCCTTGATGCTGGCCTGGGCCGCATAACTGCTGGGCGCATCGAGCGGGCCGTCCCAGCGCGCCTTCAAGGCCTGCACCGAGCCCTCGGGTTCAAGCTGCTGCAGCAGCCGGCGCAGGCCGGCGCCGATCGGCAGCCGCTCGCCCAGGTCGGCCATCAGCGCCAGGTCCAACCGGTCGGCGCTGATGTCACCGCCGGTCACGGCCGGCGGCGTCATCGACGCCGCGGTGGCCACCGCGGGCAGGGCCGCCTGGCGCCAGTTCAAGGCCAACTGGCTGGGCGCCCAGGCCTGGCCATCGGCGGTGCGGAAGTGCAGGCCCTTCACCGCCAGCCGGCCGCCACCGCTCTGGCGCTCGGCGACGAAGCGGCCGCCCAGCTCAGCCAGCGCCACCGGCGCCAGATCGCTGGCCAGCCGAACCGAGACATCGCGCAGCGCGGCGTCCAGCGTCAAGGCGATCGGTTGGCCCTGGTCCCAGTCGACCCAGGCGCGCAGCGCCGCCTCGCCCTGCCGCAAATCGACCGGCAGATCGACATGGCGGCGCAGCTGCGACACATCGGCGCGCGGCAGGTGGGCATACAGCGTGCCCTTCCACCGCGACCAATCGCCCGCGCGGGCCAGCAGCGTGCCACGCGCCTGGGCGACGATGGAAAAGCGCTGGCCCCAATCGGCCGGCGGCGTGGCGTCCAGCCGCAGCTCATGGCGGCGGCCCTGGTTGCGCACCAGCAGCTGCACATCGCCCAGCTGCAAAGGCGGCGCGGCGCGCAACTCGTCCACCCAGCGCAGCGTGCCGCCGCGGATCAGGAATTCGTGTTGCTCGAAGAACCAGTCGGCGGCGTCGTTGCCTTCCAGCGCCGGCCCGGCGCTGTCCATGTCGAGGCCGCCCACCGACCAACGGCCGCGCACGTCACGCCGCACCTCCAGCCGTGCATCCTCGATCAGCAACTGGGCGAAGCGCAGCCGCAGCGCCAGCGCCGACGGCACCGACAGCGCCGCCGATACCTTGGGCAGGCGCAGCGCGTCGCGGCCCTGGGCATCGACCACCAACACATCGTGCAGCGTGAAAGCCGGCACCCAGCCCGAACTCTGCACCTCGATGCGGCCGATCTGCACCGGATGTCCGAGTGCGCGGCTGGCCTGCGCTTCGAGCTGCGGGCGCCAATCGTCCAGACGGGGCAGAATCAACCAGTGGAGAGATAACCAGGCCAGCAGCGCGAGGCTACAAGCCACCAGCAGCAGGCTGAACGACAGACGCCAGATCCAGCGCCACAGCAGGCGCCAGGAAGTGCGCAACGAGCCATCGGCCGGAAAACGCAGCGCAGCGAACAACGAAGAGAGAGGCATGGATGAGGAGCGAAAACCCGCGCGCAGCGATGAACCACCCCCCGTGCTGGCCTGGCGGCAGGGCGTGCCGCAGAAGCGGCGGCCCAGGCTGCGGATCAATCTAGCACAGAGCCTGCGACCAGCCATGGGTTCAGAACTTCCGTCAGCCGCCAACGCCGGCGCCGCCGCGTGCGCCGACCACAGCCGCTTCGTGCAGCGCATCCGCCGGCGTTATGCCGCCGAGTTGCCGCTGCTGCCGCCCGGCCTGCCCGAGGTAGCCGTCATCACCGCCACGGTGAACGGCCTGCTGGCCGCTGGCCGGCCCTTGCAGGAAGCGCTGCGGGTGACGCGGCAACTGGTGCTTGAACGCCTGGCGGTGCTCGACATCGAACAGGCGGTGCCGATGGTGCAGATCACCCGCGCGATGACCGCGCTGGCCGAGGCCACGCTGGAAATCGCGCTGGCCGCCGCCCGCACCGGGGAAGACGCGCGTTGCGGCCCGCCATTGACGGCGGATGGCCGCGACATCGATTTCTGGATCGTCGGCATGGGCAAGCTCGGCGCCCATGAGCTCAACGTCTCGTCCGACATCGACCTGATCTATGTCTACGAGGACGAGGGCCAGACCGCCAGCGAGCCGCCGGTGAGCGCCCACGAGTACTTCAGCCGCGTCGCCAGGCGCCTGTATGCCTTGATCGGCGACACCACCGACGACGGCTTTGTCTTCCGCGTCGACCTGGCGCTGCGGCCCAACGGCAACTCGGGCCCGCCAGTGGTCAGCATGGGCATGCTGGAGGAGTATTTCCTGGTGCAGGGCCGTGAGTGGGAGCGCTTCGCCTGGCTCAAGAGCCGGGTGGTGGCGCCTCACGCAGCGGTGGCATCGGGCCGGGCGCTGCCGCTGCGCGCGCTGGTCACGGCCTTTGTCTACCGGCGCTACCTGGATTACGGCATCTTCGAGGGCCTGCGCCAGCTGCACCGCAAGATCCGCGAGGAAGCCCAGCGCCGCGCCGCCGGCCGTCCCGAGCGGGCGAATGATGTGAAGCTCTCGCGCGGCGGCATCCGCGAGATCGAGTTCATCGTGCAGTTGCTGCTGGTGGTGCGTGGTGGGCAGTTTCCCGAGATCCGCACCCGTTCGACGATGAAGAGCCTGGACAAGCTCGCCGCGCACGGCCTCATGAAGCCCGAGACGGCGCTGAAGCTGGGCGAGGCTTATGTCTTCCTGCGCCAGGTCGAGCATCGCATCCAGTACCTGGACGACCAGCAAACCCATTTGCTGCCCACCCAGGATGCCGACCTGGCCTGGATCGCCGCGTCGATGGGCCTGACAGCCAGCCGGCCGGGGGCCTGCGCACTGCTCGAGCGCCTTGGCGAAATCCGCGAACTGGTGGCCAACGAGTTCGACGCCTTGTTGCACGACGGAGAGGATCCGTCGGCCAAGACCACGCGCAATGGCTGCCGCGGCCGCGGCTGTGCCGGCGGGCCGGCGTTGTCGGTCGACAACGATGCGCTGCTGGACTTGATGCCCGAGCAGTTGGGCGCCCGGTTGCGGCAGTGGCGCGATCATCCACGGGTGCAGGCGCTGCGCGAAGAGGCCAAGCTGCGGCTGGGCAAGCTGCTGCAGCGCACCGCCGGCTGCATCGCCGCCGATGAGTGCAACGAAACCGCCGCCCTGCGCTTCATCGACTGGCTGGAACCGCTGCTGCGCCGCGACAGCTACATCGCGCTGCTGGCCGAGCGGCCCGAGGTGCTGCGCCGGCTGCTGCGCCTGCTGGGCCTGGCGCGCTGGCCGATGCAATACCTGATGCGCCACCCCGGCGTGATCGACGAACTTGCCGATCCGCGCTTACTCAACGAGCGCTTTGTGGCGGCCGACTACATCGCCAACCTCGATGACCGCCATGACGCGTGGCAACGCGCCGGTGAGGACGACGAGGAAGCCCTGCTCGACACCTTGCGCCATGCCCACCATGCCGAGCTGTTCCGCACCCTGGTGCGCGATGTCGAGGGCCTGCTCACCGTCGAGCATGTGGCCGACGACCTGACGGCGCTGGCCGATGCCACGCTGGACTGCACCATGCGCTGGGCCTGGCCGCGGCTACGCCAGCACCATCGAGAGACACCGAACTTTGCGGTCATTGCCTACGGCAAGCTGGGCGGCAAGGAGCTGGGCTATGGCAGCGACCTGGATGTGGTCTTCCTCTACGACGATGCCGACGAGCCTGACCCTGACCGCGCCCAGGAGGCCTACGGCCACTTCGTGCGCAAACTGATCACCTGGCTGACGCTGCGCACCGGCGCCGGCGAATTGTTCGACATCGACACCGCGCTGCGGCCCAACGGCAACTCCGGCCTGCTGGTGACCTCGATCAGCAGCTTCGAGCGCTACCAGGTAGGGCGCGGCGGCAACACCGCCTGGACCTGGGAACACCAGGCCTTGTCGCGGGCCCGTTTTTGCGCCGGCACGCCGGCGCTGGCGCAGCGCTTCGAGGCAGTGCGCCGCCAGGTGCTGACCGCCCCACGCGACCCCGAGGCGCTCAAGCATGAGGTGCTGGAAATGCGCGAGAAGGTGCGCGGCTCACGGCCGGTGAAAGCGGGGCTGTTCGACGTCAAGCACAGCCCGGGCGGCATGATGGACATCGAGTTCGCGATGCAGTGGCTGGTGCTGGCGCATGCGGGCCAGCATGAGCCGCTGGTGCAAAACACCGGCAACATCGCGCTGCTGCAGCGTGCCGAGGCGCAGGGCCTGCTGCCCGCCGGCGTGGGAATGGCAGCAGCCAATGCCTACCGCGAGCTGCGCCGCGCCCAGCACAGTGCGCGGCTCGACGAGCGGCCCACGCAATTCGAGCCCGCGCCTTTTGTCGCATGGCGCGACGCCGGGCTGGCGCTGTGGCATGCGGTGTTCGATTGAGTCATCCACCGCCTGGCTGTGCTTGAGCACCCTGGCCGGCGCCGGCGCGCTGGCCGCCTGGTTGGCTGATCCCGCGACGCTGCGCTGGCAACCCGAGCTGGTCTGGTCTCAGCCCTGGCGGCTGTTCAGCGCCGCACTGGTTCATCTCTCGGCGCTGCATCTGGGCGCCAACCTGCTGGGCACGGCGTTGGTGGCGGCGTTGGGCTGGGCGGCGGGTTGCGGCCGACGCGCCGCGTTGGCCTGGACCCTGGCCTGGCCGCTGACCCAGGCCGGCCTGTTGTTGCAGCCCGAACTCAGGGCTTATGGCGGCTTGTCAGGCGTGCTGCATGCCGGCGTGGCGGTGGCCGCCTGGCAGCTGCTGCGCGGCGGGCAAGGCGCGCGGCGGGTCATCGGCGCGCTGCTGGCCGCCGGCCTGCTGCTCAAGCTGCTGCTCGAGGCGCCCTGGCAAAGCGTTCTGCGCCAGCCACCCGGCTGGGACATCGCCATCGCGCCGCTGGCCCACAGCAGCGGCGCGATGGCCGGCCTGTTGTGCGCATTGCTCTGCGGTGTGGGCACGGCACGTGATGCGGCGCACCGAATCTAGGCCCGTCCTCAGCTGTCACCTGGGCGAAGCCAAGTGATCATGGGCCGCACCTAGACTTGCGCCCATTCACCATCCCTCAGGAGACTTCCCATGCTCACGCTTTGCGGCTTCAGCGTTTCGAACTACTACAACAAGGTCAAGCTGGCCCTGCTGGAAAAAGGCATTCCCTTCGAGGAATCGCTGGTGATGACCGGCTCCAAGGAAGAGGCCGTGCTGTCGGCCACGCCGCTGGGCAAAGTGCCTTTTCTGCGCACCGACAGCGGCACGCTGTGCGAAAGCCAGGTCATGGTCGACTACCTGGAGGCCGCCTACCCGGCGGTGCCACTGATCCCGGCCGATCCGATGGCCGCCGCCAAGGTGCGAGAGCTGTGCACCTTCATCGACCTGCACCTCGAACTGGTGGCCCGCCAGTTGTACGTGCAAGCCTTCTTCGGCGGCACGGTGTCTCAGGAAGTGCAAGACCAGGTGCGCCGCCAGCTGACCAAGAACATCGCCGGCTTCAAGCGCCTGGCCAAGTTCAGCCCCTACGTGGCCGGCGACAGCTTCACCATCGCCGACTGCGCCGCCTATGTCAGCCTGCCGCTGGTGGCCTCGGCCACCAAGAAGGTGCTGGGCGAAGACCTGCTGGCCGCCGCCGGCATTGACTGGAAGGCCTATGCCGGCCTGCTCGGCGCCCGTCCGCATGCGCAAAAAGTGGATGCCGACCGCAAGGCCGACGCCGCACGCATGGCGGCCGCCGCTGCGGCGGCCAAGCCGGCCTGATCGAAAACCCGCCCGATCCGAAAAAAGCCGGCCTCAGGGCCGGCTTTTTGCTGGGCGCCGCGCTTGGTTTCAGGCCGGCTGAGCCCCCGCAGCGGGCGCGCCGGCTTTGGCCAAAGCCAGCCGGGCAGTCACTTCCTTGCGGTAGCGATTGAGCTCCTGCACGCTGGCGAAGCTGCGCTCCATCAGCAAGCTGAGGTTGTGCAGGATGCGTTCGACCACCTTGTTCTCCCAGACGCTGTCGAACTGGATCTGGCTGTCCAGCCAGTGCTCCAGCCAGGCCGGATCGGGCAGCCGACTCTGGATGGTGTCGTGCGGGAACAAGGCTTCGTTGACATGCAGGTTGGTCGGGTGCAGCGCCTTGGCGGTGCGGCGCGCGCTGGCCATCAACACACCCACCTTGGTGAAGGCGGCGCGGGCTTCGTCGCCAAACTTGTTCAGCGCACGTTTCATGTAGCGCAGGTAGGCGCCGCCGTGGCGGGCCTCGTCGCGCGCCAGCGTCTCGTAGATCTTGCGGATCACCGGCTCGGTGTGCCACTCGGCGGCGCGGCGGTACCAGTGGTTGAGCCGCACCTCGCCGCAGAAGTGCAGCATCAGCGTTTCCAGCGCCGGCGCCGGATCGAACTCGAAGCGCACCGCGTGCAGTTCGGCCTCGGTGGGCACCAGATCGGGCCGGAAGCGGCGCAGGTATTCCATCAGCACCAGCGAGTGTTTCTGCTCCTCGAAGAACCACACACTCATGAAGGCCGAGAAATCGCTGTCGTCGCGGTTGTCACGCAAGAACATCTCGGTGGCCGGCAGCGCCGCCCACTCGGTGATGGCGTTCATCTTGATGGTCTGGGCCTGGTCTTCGGTCAACTGGACGGCGTCGAACTGGGCCCAGGGGATGTCGGTGTCCATGTTCCAGCGCACCGCTTCGAGCTGCTTGAAGAGTTCAGGGTAGAGCATGTTGATCCTTCTCTGGGCGACGCCGTTTGGCGCCTGAGGTCCTTGACCCGCCCGGAAATCCCGTCACCGGCTCGGCGACTGAGGGCTATCCCGGGTGCACAAACTGATTCTAGGGTGACACATCCATTTCACCGACCCACACCGCCCAGCAACCCCAAGGCCACGGGGGACGGCCAAGGCGATGCATCCTGTCGGGCCATTCATGCGTAGAGAGAAGCCATGCACAACCCGTCTGTCCTGCTCGGCCTGCTGGCCGCCCTGCTGCTGCCACTGCCCAGCGCCGCCCAGGCCGCGCCGACCTGCCCGTCTGTGATCCAGTTCTCCCAGGCTCGACTGCAGGATGAGAAGCCGATCGACCTGTGCGGTTACGCCGGCAAGGTGCTGCTGGTCGTCAATACCGCCAGCTTCTGTGGCTACACCTCCCAGTACAAATCGCTCGAAGCCTTGAACGCCCGCTACCGCGGCCGCGGCCTGGTGGTGCTGGGCTTCCCCAGCAACGACTTCGGCCAGCAAGAGCCCGGCAGCAGCGCCCAGATCGCCGAGTTTTGCGAAAACACCTTCGGCGTCAAGTTCCCGATGTTCGCCAAATCGCATGTGACGCCGGCCGCCGGCCGCCAGGTCAACCCGCTGTTTGCCGGCCTGGCCCAGCGCACAGGCCAAGCGCCGCGCTGGAACTTCCACAAGTATTTGATCAGCCGCCAGGGCGATCAAGTGATCAGCCACGCCTCAGCCATGGACCCGGAAGACCCTCGTTTCATCAGGGATTTAGAAAAACTTCTGGGTGCAAAGTGATACCGTTCAGTCACACTTGAACTTGATGGTTCAACATAAGACCTAAACGACCATGCCAATTCGCCCCCACTCCATGCCCCAGCCGCCACGTCCGACCACGGAACCTTTTGGTGTCCGTGCGCTCCATAGCAGGGACGGGGTGGACCACCGAACTTCAGCGCCGCGACAAGCCGAGGATCTTGACGCAGCGCGGGTGCCGACCCCTCGCGTTTTTGTGCCGTGCAGCCCTTCGGTTCGCCGAAGCGCAATCCTGAAGCCCATCTCCTCCTCCTCCCTCCCTCCCTCGTTGGCTTCTGGGCGCTGCACGGCCCCTTCCTTCCACCCCCGGCGCATCGGGGGCACGGTATGAGCCGCGCCGGTCGCCGTGTCGCCGTCGTCGGCTCGGGCATCTCGGGTCTGGCCACGGCTTGGCAGTTGTCCCAGGGCACAGACGCAGCGCAGGTCACGCTGTTTGAGGCCGATGGCCACTTCGGCGGCCATGCCCACACGGTGGACGTCACGCTGGATGGCATCAGCCATGGGGTGGACACCGGCTTTCTGGTCTTCAACCATGCCACCTACCCCAAGCTGGTGCGGCTGTTTGCCGACCTGCAGGTGCCCACCGCGGCCTCCGAGATGTCGTTTTCGGTGCAAGTGCCCCAGATCGGCCTGGAATGGAGCGGCTGCAACCTCGACACCGTGTTTGCCCAGCGCAGCAACCTGATCAGCCCGCGCTTTCTGGGCATGCTGCGCGATCTGATGCGCTTCAACCGCCTGACCACAGCGATCGCTGAGTGCGGCGAAGAGGCCGCGCAGCAGCAGCCGATCGGCGAGTTCCTGCGTGAACACCGATTCTCCGTCGCCTTCCGCGACTGGTACCTGCTGCCGATGCTGGGCTGCATCTGGAGCTGCCCGACCGACCAGATGCTGCAGTTCCCGGTGGCGACGATGATCCGTTTCTGCCACAACCACGGCCTGATCCGCGTCAGCAACCGGCCGCAGTGGTTTACGGTGCGTGGCGGCTCGCGCGAGTATGTCAAGCGCTTGGTCGCCGGCCTCGCCGATGCGCGGCTGAACACGCCGGTGCTGGCACTGCGCCGGCTACCGCCCGACACGGCCTCGGCCGGCGTCTGGCTCGACACCGCCGCCGGCAGCGAACACTTCGACGCCGTGGTGCTGGCCGGCCATAGCGATCAAAGCCTGGCACTGCTGGGCGAACACGCCAGCGCTGACGAGCGTGCGGTGCTGGGCGCCATCGGTTACCAGCGCAACCGCGCGGTCTTGCACACCGACGCCGCCCTGATGCCGCGCCGGCGCAAGGCCTGGGCGGCCTGGAACTACGAGCGCTCACCGGCACTGGCGCAAGAGCAATCGGCAGTCTGCCTGCACTACTGGATCAACCGCCTGCAGCCGCTGCCCTGGCAGACGCCAGTGCTGGTGTCGCTCAACCCGACACGCGAGCCGGCGGCGGGTCAGGTGCTGGACGAATTCGACTACGCGCATCCGGTGTTCGACGCCGCCGCCATCGCCGCGCAGCAGCGTGTGCACGAGATTCAGGGCCAGGCCGGCGTCTGGTTCGCCGGTGCCTGGACCCGCTACGGCTTCCATGAAGACGGCCTGCGCTCGGGGCTGGAAGCCGCCGAGGCGCTGCGCGCGCACTGGGCCGCCGAATCGCAGCGGGCACCCGCCCGCGCCGCCGCCTGATGACCGAACGCGCCCGCGCCCAGCTCGGCATCGGCCGGGTACGCCACCTGCGCTTGCGGCCGCGGCGGCATGGCTTCGACTACCCGACCTGGTTCCTGCTGCTGCCACTGCGCAGC
This sequence comes from Burkholderiales bacterium, assembly GCA_038207685.1. Taxonomy (GTDB): domain Bacteria; phylum Pseudomonadota; class Gammaproteobacteria; order Burkholderiales; family Burkholderiaceae_C; genus Pseudaquabacterium. The sequence continues at coordinate 36,589 of JBBQZM010000001.1, read as the reverse complement.
CTGCGGGCGCAGGCCGAGCCCAGCCTGCGCCGCAACCGCGGCGGCTGGGTCAGCTTCCACGATGCCGACCATGGTGACGGCCGCGCCGACTGCCTGGACTGGATCGATGAACTGCTGCGCGCCGAGGGCATCAACGACGCCCAGGGCGAAGTCTGGCTGCACGCCTATCCGCGTATCTTCGGTTATGCCTTCAAGCCGGTGAGCTTCTGGTACTGCCACCGCAGCGACGACAGCCTGGCGGCCATCGTCGCCGAGGTCAACAACACCTTCGGCGGCCGCCACTGCTACTTGCTGGCCGGCCCGCAGCTGGCTTATGGCCAGGAACTGCGGGCCGTCAAGCAATTCCACGTCTCGCCGTTTTGTCAGATCGAGGGCGGCTACCGCTTCCGCTTCATGCGTACTGTCAGTGCGGCCGATGACAGCGGCGCCGGCCGCTGCATCGCCCGCATCGAACACGACGATGCCGAGGGCCCAGTGCTGCTGACCAGCGTCAGCGGCGACTTGGCGCCGCTGTCCGCCGCCCGGCTGCGCCAGGCTTTACGGCGCATGCCGCTGCTCACGCTGGGCGTGATCGCCCGCATCCACTGGCAGGCGCTGCGTCTGCTGCTCAAGCGTGTGCCCTTCTTCGGCAAGGGTCCGTCGGTCACGCCGACCGTCGGCGCCTCTTGATACCCGCCATCCGTTCAACCGGCCTCGGCCACCCCCACCCGATGCGCTCAGCCTCCACCACCGCCGCCAAGACTTTGTCCCTGCCGTCCTCGGCACCCGCCGCCGCACGCGCCGTGTTTGCGATGCTGCGCCAGCTGAAAGTGGGCACGCTCGATGTGCAACTGCCCGATGGCCGCCAGGCCCACTTCGGCAGCGGCGCCGCTGGCGAGCCGCATGCGGCGGTGCGTCTGCACAACTGGCAGCTGTGCAGCGCGGTGCTGCGCTCGGGCGACATCGGCTTTGCCGAGAGCTTCATCGCCGGCGACTGGGCGGCCAACAACATGGTCGCCCTGCTGCAACTGATCATCGCCAACCGCGAGGCAATGGACCGCGTGGTCTACGGCACCTGGTGGGGCAATCTGCTGCACCGTTGTCGTCACCTGTTCAACCGCAATTCACGCGCCGGCAGCAAGCGCAACATCCACGCGCACTACGACCTGGGCAACGCCTTCTACCGGCTGTGGCTGGACGAAACAATGACCTATTCCAGTGCCTGGTTCAACGGCGACACCCGGCAAACCACCGCCGATGCGCAGCAGGCCAAGCTGCGCCGCACGCTGCTGGAATGCCAGGTGGCGTCGGGCGAGCGGGTGCTGGAGATCGGTTGCGGCTGGGGCGGTCTGGCCGAATGCGCAGCCGCTGAGTTCGGCGCGCAAGTCACCGGCGTCACGCTGTCGGCCGAGCAATTGGCCTTCGGCCAGCAGCGGCTGGCCAAGGCCGGGCTGAGCGATCGCGCCACGCTGCGCTTCCAGGACTACCGCGACATCGACGACGGCCCCTACGACGCGGTGGTCTCGATCGAGATGTTCGAGGCGGTGGGCCGCGAATACTGGGCTTCGTATTTCAAGACCGTGCACGACCAGCTCAAGCCCGGTGGCCGCGCTTGCATCCAGTCGATCACCATTGCCGACGAGCTGTTCGAGCGCTATGTGTCGGGCACCGATTTCATCCAGCAGTACATCTTCCCCGGCGGCCTGCTGCCCTGCCCCAGCGCCTTCCGCGCCGAGGCGTGCAAGGCTGGCCTGGTGGTCGAGCGTGAGCTGGCCTTCGGCCTGGATTACGCCGAGACGCTGCGCCGCTGGCGCCAGGACTTCATGCACCAGGATGCACAAGTGCGTGGCCTGGGCTTCGACACCCGCTTCATGCGCACCTGGGAGTTCTACCTGGCCTATTGCGAAGCCGCTTTCGCCGCTGGCTCGACCGATGTGATGCAGTTCACCCTGCGTCGACCGGCAGCCTGAACCTGCCCGCCATGACACCCGATCGACGCCGCTGCCTGCACCGCCTGGTCGCCACTACGCTGGTGGCCAGCGGCATGGCGGCAATGTTGCCGACACGGGCCAACGGTTCGGGTGAGCCGCCGGTTGAGCTGGGTCAGGCCCTGCCTGGCGCGCGCCGGCGTGGTGCCGGCACGCTGCGGTTCTTCGGTCTGCGCGTCTACGAGGCGCGGCTCTGGAGCCCGGCGCCGATCAGTGGCGAGGGCATCGATCAGGCCCTGGCGCTCGAGCTGATCTATGCCCGCGAGCTGGTGGGCGAGCAGATCGCCAGCCGCTCGCTCGAGGAGATGCAGCGCATCGGCAGCGTCAGCGAGGCGCAGGCCACGCGCTGGCTGCAGTTGATGAAGCAGCTGTTTCCCGACGTGCGCGACGGCGACCGTCTCACCGGCGTGCAGCGGCCGGGCCAGCCGGTGCGCTTCTACCTGAACGGCAGTCTGCGCGGCGAAGTCGCCGACGCCGACTTCGGCCGCTTGTTCTTCGGCATCTGGCTGTCGCCCCGCACCTCTGAACCGCGACTGCGTGCGCAACTGCTCGGCGGCGCGTCATGAGCAGCGCATCGCTGGCGTCACCGGCTGCGGCCGGCGGCATCACGCTGGGCCCGCTGGCGGGGCTGCGGTATGGCGCGCTGGGCGCGCCGCTGGCCTTTGCCGCGCTGCCGCTGTATGTATTGCTGCCGGCCCACTATGCCGCCGAGTTGGGTGCGCCACTGGCCAGCCTGGGCGGCGTGTTGCTGGGTGCACGCGCCTTTGATGCGGTGATCGACCCCTGGCTGGGCCGGGTGGTCGATCGCGGGCTAGCGCGGCCGCGCGGCCAAGTGCTGGCGGCCGCCGCAGTGGCCGCCCTGGTGATGGCGATCGGTTTTGCCGCGCTGTTCTTTCCAACGGTCAATACACCGTCGGCGCTGCTGGTCTGGTGCGCCGTGGCGCTGGTGATCACCAGCCTGGGCTACAGCGCGCTGGGCGTGCTGCACCAGGCCTGGGGCGCGCGGCTGGGCGGTAGCGCGTCGCTGCAGGCGCGGGTGGCGGGCTGGCGCGAGGGCATGGCGCTGGCCGGTGTGCTGACCGCCAGCGTGCTGCCGGCGTTGGCTGGCCTGCCAGCAATGGTGGCCACCTGCATCGTTGGCCTGGCGCTGGGCCTGTGGGCCTTGAGCGGCGCGCCGTTCCGCCAGGCACCGCCGCGTCTGCTGCACACCGAAGCGGCCGACGCCGCCCCGCTCGACTGGGCGCTGCCCTGGCGGTCAGCCGCCTTCCGCCGGCTGATGGCGGTGTTTGTGCTCAACGGCGTGGCCAGTGCCGTGCCCGCCACGCTGGTGATCTTCTTTATCCGCGACCGCTTGCAGATGCCCGCCTGGGAGCCTTTGCTGCTGGGCAGCTACTTCGCGGCTGCCGCGCTGTCGATGCCGCTGTGGGTGCGCGCCGTGGCGCGCTGGGGTTTGGTGCGCTGCTGGCTGGTCGGCATGGGTCTGGCGATCACGGCCTTTGTCTGGGCGGCACGGCTGGGCAGCGGCGACGGCCCGGCCTTCCTGCTGATCTGCGTCGCCTCGGGGCTGGCGCTGGGCGCCGACCTGGCGATTCCCAGCGCGCTGCTCACCGGGCTGATCCAGCGCGCCGGCCATGCGCTGCGCCATGAAGGCCATTACTTCGGCTGGTGGACCTGCGCCAACAAGCTCAACCTGGCGCTGGCCGCCGGGCTGGCCTTGCCGGCGCTGGCCGCCCTGGGCTATGCGCCGGGCACGCAGGATGGCCAGGCGCTGCAAGCGCTGTCCATCGTCTACGCGGCCCTGCCTTGTTTGCTGAAAGCCGCCGCCGCCGCACTGTTGTGGCAACACCGACATCACCTGGAACCCGCATGACACGCTTCTCCCGCTTCCGCCGCCTGCTGGCCGCCCTGAGCCTGGCCGGCCTCATCCCCCTGGCCCTGGTGGGCTGCGCCAGCCCGGTGCCGGCCGACTACGCCGGCCAGACGCCGACGCTCGACCTGAAGCAGTACTTCAATGGCCGCCTGGTCGCCCACGGCATCGTCACCGACCGCGGCGGCAAGGTGTTGCAGCGCTTCACGGTGCAGATGACTGGCAGCTGGGTTGGCGACACCGGCACGCTGGACGAGCAGTTCACCTACGCCGACGGCCGCAAGGAGCAACGCATCTGGACGCTGCAGCGCGGCGCCGATGGCCGCTACATCGGCCGCGCCGCCGACGTGCTGGGCGAGGCCGTGGGCCAGGCCACCGGCAATGCGCTGAACTGGCGCTACACCTTGCTGCTTCCGGTGGACGGCCGCACCTGGGAAGTGCAGTTCGACGACTGGATGTTCCTGATGGACGACCAGGTGATGCTCAACCGCGCGGTGATGAGCAAGTTTGGCATCCGGCTCGGCGAGGTGCTGCTGTCATTCCAGCGCCTGCCCGACTGAGCTGCAAAAAACAATTGGAAAGCGCCTCATGGCCTTGAATCCCCGCATCACCGACTGGCACGGCCAGCATGTCTGGCTGGTGGGTGCGTCCACCGGCATCGGTCGCGCCACCGCTGCGTTGCTGCACAGCCTGGGCGCACAGGTCACGGTGTCGGCGCGCAACGCCGACACGCTGCAGTCTTTTGTGGATCAGCATGACGGCGCGCAGGCGCTGGCGCTGGACGCCACCGACGCCGACGCCCTGCGCAACGCCGCGCAGGCACTGGTGACCCAGCACGACCGCATTGACCTGGTGCTGTACTGCGCCGGCTACTACCGTGCGATGCAGGCCACGAGTTTTGATCTGGCCGATGCGCTGCGCCATCAGCAAGTCAACTACGTCGGCGCGCTGAACCTGCTGGACGCGGTGCTGCCCGTGCTGCAAAAGCAGGCAGCGGCCGGCCGGCCAGCGCACCTGGGGCTGGTGGCCAGCGTTGCCGGCTACCGCGGCCTGCCCAATGCACTTGCCTACGGGCCCACCAAGGCAGCGCTGATCAACCTGGCCGAGGTGCTTTACCTCGACCTGCATGCCGCCGGCATCGGCGTCTCCCTGATCAACCCGGGCTTTGTCGAGACGCCGCTGACGGCGCAGAACAGCTTCCACATGCCGGCGCTGATGAGCCCGGAGGACGCGGCGCTGGCCATCGTCGAAGGCTGGCGCAAGGGGGAGTTCGAGATCCACTTCCCCAAGCGCTTCACCCGCATGCTCAAGCTGATGCGGCCGCTGCCCGACAGGCTGTACTTCAGCGCAGTGCGCCGTGCAGTCAGTGTCTGAACCCGTTGCGCCGCGCCATGCCGACGCCCGTGTGCAGCGGCTGGTAATGCTGTACGAGACGCTGGCGCCGGCTGACCTGCCGGCGCTGCGCGGCGTCTATGCCGAGAACGCCTGGTTCAAGGACCCGTTCAACCAGGTCGACGGCCGGGCGGCGATTGCGGCCATCTTCGGCCACATGTTCAAGCGCCTGGACGACCCGCGCTTCCAGGTGCTGACGATCCTGGCCAGCGGCGACGAGGTCTTTCTGAGCTGGGACTTCCGCTTCCGTACCGGCGGCGCGGGCGCGGCGGCAATGTGCATCCACGGCGCCAGCCACCTGCGCTTCGATGCCGCCGGCCAGGTCGCCATGCACCGCGACTACTGGGACGCCGCCGAGGAGTTGTACGAGAAGCTGCCGCTGCTGGGCGCGCTAATGCGCTGGCTCAAGCGCCGCGCCGGCAGTTGAGTGCCGCCCGGCGGCCAACGAACTTCAGTTCTGGCCTTCGGTCAGCGTGTCGAGCTGGAAGTTGCCGCTCTTGTGCACCAGCCAGATCTCGGTGTAGGTGGCCTTGCCCATCTTGGCCGGCACCGGAAACGGCCCGGCCTTGCGGATCATCGCCACCACCCAGGGGCCGACCTCGGGCGCCGCCGGCGGCCGCCGGACACGCACATCAGCCACCTTGCCTTCAGCATCGACGTCGGTATCGACGATGGCCACGCCATACAGCAGCGGCGGCAGGCGGCCCTTGAAGATCCGCACCGGGTACATCGCGTAAAGGTGTTTGGCCGCGTCCTTGCGGTAATCGGCATCACTCTCGGCCTGGCTGGGCTCGACCGTGGCCGGCAGTGGCGAAGGCACCATCGCAAACTGGGCCCGCGCCGCAGTGGCGAGCAAACCTCCCACCAGCAGCACGCCGGCAAGGCGCGCTGCAGTTCTCATCCGGACAGCAGCAAGCATGATCTGAACCTTATTGCAGGCAAAGCATCTGCGAACGGCCCTCCGGCCTCCCAAGCTGGCACGCTAGCACAGCGTCGACCGTCGACCGATCCACCAACACGGTGAATTGAAGGGTGTGGTGCGACTTTTCGCCGCCAGACGCCGCCAGACGCCGCCGGTCGCCGCCAGACGCCGGCGATGAATGAACTTCAGCGCAGCCAGCCCTTGCGGCGAAAGTAGATGAAAGGCGCGGCCACCGACGCGGTCATCAGCCCCAGCGCCAGCGGATAACCCCAGACCTGGTCAAGTTCGGGCATGTACTTGAAGTTCATGCCGTAGATGCTGGCGATCAGCGTGGGCGGCAGCAATGCCACGCTGGCCACCGAGAAGATCTTGATGATCTTGTTCTGATTGATGTTGATGAAGCCGACGGTGGCATCCATCAGGAAGTTGATCTTGTCGAACAGGAAGGCGGTGTGGCTGTCGAGCGAATCGATGTCGCGCATGATCTGCCGCGCCTCCTCGAATTGCTCGGCATTGAGCAGCCGGCTGCGCATCATGAAGCTCACCGCACGCCGGGTGTCCATGACATTGCGGCGGATGCGGCCGTTGAGGTCTTCCTCCTTGGCGATCGCGCTCAGCGCATCGCCAGCGGCGCGGTCATCCACATCCTGCTTGAGCACCCGCGCGCTGACTTTCTCCAGGCTGTCGTAGATGCCTTCGAGCGCATCGGCCGAGTATTCGGCGTCGGCGTCATAGAGCTTGAGCAACACATCCTTGGCATCGCCGATCAGCGCCGGAATGCGTCGCGCGCGCAGCCGCAGCAAGCGGAACACCGGCAAGTCCTCGCCGTGCACCGAGAACAGCACGCCGTCCTTCAGGATGAAGGCGACCCGCACGTTGCGCGGCGTCACGTCGTCATCGATCAGGAAGTCAGACCGAATGTGCAGTTCACCGTTGTCTTCTTCGTAGAAACGCGCAGATTCTTCGAGGTCGTCATCGACGATGTTGTCGGGAATCGTGAGCCCGAAACGGGCGCTGATCCAGCCCTTCTCGATGGCCGAGGGCGCTTCGAGGTCAACCCACACCGGCTTGGCCAGCGCCAGTCGGTCAGGACTCTCGATTTCCTGCTGCACCAGCCGGCCTTGGGCCAGCGTGAAGACATTGAGCATGCAGCTCTCCAGCGCGGGATGGCGGCCCGGATGGGGCGGCCTGGGGCGTTCTTGGCATTGACGAAGGCAGCGAGCGCCTCACCGCTAGCCGGGCCCTGCCCAGCCGTAAGATTATGGCACCGCGCCTTGCTCAGAGCCCTTGGAACACGGCGCGGGTGCCTCCGATGGCCTCTCGGTCTCTGAGCTCAGCCAGGGCCCAGCAGGTGCTCGATCGTCTCGACCAGTTGCAGCGGGCTGAAGGGCTTGGTCAGGTAGGCGTCGGCGCCCGCCAGTTGCCCGGCTGCCAGGTCTTGCGCCCGGCTGCGCGCCGTCAGCATCAGCACGCAGGTGGCGGCCAGGCGGGGATCGCCACGCACCGTTCGCAAACCTGCAACCCGTCGAGTTCGCCGGGCATCATGACGTCGAGCATGATCAAGTCGGGCTGCAGGTCGACGGCCAGCCGCAAGCCCGCTGCACCGTCTGTGGCCTCGTGCACCAGGTAGGGCTCGAACTCCAGCGTCATGCGGATCAGCTTGCGGATCTCGGCCTGGTCCTCGATGACCAGCAAGCGCTTCCTGGCCAGGTCTTCAGCCGCCATACGCCCGCTTGTTCCGCCCGCTTGTTCCGCCCGCTTGTTCCGCCCGACTGCCTTGACCGCCGAAGCGGCAGGGTGTCAGGCTGACGCGGTCGAGCTGGCGGCCGGCGCGGCCAACGGCCACGCTGCCGCCGCCAGTCTCTCGCGCACCACTGCCTCGAGTTCGTCGAAGGGCACCGGCTTGTGGAACACGCGCACACTGGCTGGCAAGCCGCCGCGGCTGGCGATGTCGACCTCGTCGAGCGCTGTGACAACGACGATTTGCATGCCGTCGAAAGCCGAGCCGGCAGCGCGCAGCGACCTGATCATCTTGAAGCCGTCCATGCCGGGCATGTTGAGGTCGGTCACCAGCAGGTCGGGGCACTGCTGGCCCAGGCCGAGCAAGGCCTCGAATCCGTTGGCGGCCGGCATCACCTCGACCGGCAAATCCCAGCCCTTGATGACCATGCTGAACAGACGCAGGGTCTCGGGCTCGTCCTCGACCACCATCACCCGCAGCCGCGGCGCCGCGGCGGAACCGTCGGTCACCACCACCACGGGCGCGCCCAGCAGCGCCGCCTGGCGTTCGCTGATCAGCCGCTCGACCGCCGCGCGCGAGATGCGGCGGTGGCCACCGGCAGTCTTCCAGGCCGGCAACACACCGCTTTCAACCCACAACTGCACAGTTCGCAGGGCGACGCCCAGCTTCTCGGCCGCCTCGCGTGTGGAAAGGACATCGTCGTTTGTTGCGCTCTTACGCATCGCGCCGCCGGTGACCCGGCCAGTAGAAGGCCGCACCACGCTGCATGAGTCAGCCGGTACAACCTCAGGTTAATTCACGATGATGCGCGACCCAGCCAAAAGGCGCATCAGCACCCGCATCGCCACTTTTTTTCACTTTACCGCGATTGTCCCTCAACACACATTTGCCCCCCAGGAAAACACCGATGTCAGGTCTGACAGGCTGCCAACGCCACGACAGGCAGCGCGGGGATTGACCTGCCGCACTTGTCTTTTGTCGGTCATCAGGCGCAAACTGAAATCGGACAGCGGGGCTGCGTGCTGCGTCGGCAAGGTTTCCAAAGTCCGTCCGGATCCCGAGAACCCAATTTGAAAGGACGCTCTGATGAACCTGACGATCAGCGGACATCACCTGGAAGTCACGCCGGCGCTGCGCGAGTACGTACTCACCAAGCTGGATCGGGTCACGCGGCATTTCGACCAGGTGGTCGACATCAGTGTTCTGCTGACAGTCGAGAAGCTCAAGGAGAAGGAACGACGGCAGAAAGCCGAAGTGACACTCCATGTGAAGGGCAAGGACATCTTCGTCGAGCAGTCGCATGAAGATCTCTATGCGGCCATCGACCAGTTGATGGACAAGTTGGACCGGCAGGTTTGCCGCCACAAGGACAAACTGCAGGACCATCACCATCCTGCGGTCAAACGCCTGAACGCAGACGCCGCTTGAGCCTGCGCCCCGACGCAAGACCCGCGACGGCCCCTCCGGGGCCGTTTTCATCATTTCGACAACAGTGGGGCCGCCGTGACAAGATCCCGCAGTCGAGCGGGGCCGTCGGTATTGCGGTGCAGCAATGCGTTTCTATAATCATCTTTCTGTCACAGTGCCCGCAATTGCGGCGGCTTCGTGTCGCCGTGATGTGAGGGAAACGCCATGAATCGTCTCGCCGCCATCCTGCCCGCCGCCAACGTGCTGGTGGACGTGGACGCCACCAGCAAGAAGCGCGCTTTCGAGCATGCGGGCATGCTGTTTGAAAACCAGCATGCGATCGCGCGCGCCACGGTCACGGACAACTTGTTCGCCCGTGAACGCCTGGGCTCGACCGGGCTGGGTCACGGCGTGGCGATTCCGCACGGCCGCATCAAGGGCCTGAAGAATCCGCTGGCCGCCGTGCTGCGGGTGATACAGCCGATTGCCTTTGATGCGCCCGACGACGAGCCGGTGGGCCTGCTGATCTTCCTGCTGGTGCCCGAGGCGGCCACCCAGCGGCATCTGGAGATCTTGTCCGAGATCGCCGAGCTGTTGTCCGATCGCGAACTGCGCGAACGCATGAAGGCCGCCGAGGATGCGGCGGCGCTGCACAAGTTGATCTCCGACTGGGCGCCGCTGAAATCCGTGGCTTGAGAGACTGAGAGGCGATCGGATGCCCGGGACCGCAGCTTGAAACCGACCTCGATCAGCGCCGAGGCGCTGTTCGAAGCCCACCGCGAACTGCTGCGCTGGGAATGGATCGCCGGCCACGCGCATCCGGAGCGCCGCTTCGACGATGCCGCGGTGATCGATGCGCGTTCAGCGGCCGATCTGGTCGGCTACCTCAATTACATCCACCCCTATCGGGTGCAGATCGTCGGCCGCCGCGAGGTGGCCTACCTGTCGGCGTCGGCGCCCGAAGATCAAGAGCGCCGCATCTCGCGCATCGTCGCGCTGGAGCCGCCGGTGCTGATTGCCGCCGACGGCGTGGCGCCGCCGAACCGGCTGGTGGCGATGTGCGACCGCGCCGAGATCCCGTTGTTCGTCACCGCCGAATCGGCTGGCCAGGTGATTGACATCGTGCGTGCCTACCTGGCCCAGCTGTTTGCCGACCGCATCACCCGCCATGGCGTGTTCATGGACATCCTTGGCCTGGGCGTGCTGCTCACCGGCGAATCGGGCCTGGGCAAGAGTGAACTGGGCCTGGAGCTGATCTCACGCGGCCATGGCCTGGTGGCCGACGACGCGGTGGACTTGTACAAGATCTCGCAGAGCGCGCTGGAAGGCCGTTGCCCCGACCTGCTGATGAACCTGCTTGAGGTACGCGGCATCGGCCTGCTCGACATCAAGGCGATCTTTGGCGAGACCGCGGTGCGGCGCAAGATGCGGCTCAAGCTGATCGTGCACCTGGTGCGCAAGGAGACGATGGAGCGCGAATTCGAGCGCCTGCCCTACGAGCCCTTGTATGAGGACATCCTGGGCATCCCGACACGCAAGGTGGTGATCACCGTGGACGCCGGCCGCAACTTGGCGGTGCTGGTCGAGGCCGCGGTGCGCAACACCATCCTGCAGCTGCGCGGCATCGACACCTACCAGGAATTCATCGAGCGCCACCAGAAGGCGATGCAACTGCCCGAGGAGTGACAGCCTCGGCCGCCGCCGACCTCATTTGCCGCGATGCGGGCAGTCCGGCTTGATGCACTCGGCATACAGCGACAGCGCGTGGTCCTGCAACTTGAAGCCATGGGCCTGGGCCACGGCGCGCTGGCGCTGCTCGATCTCGGCGTCGTAGAACTCCTCGACCCGGCCGCAGCTCAGGCACACCAGATGGTCATGGTGCTGGCCTTCGTTGAGCTCGAACACCGACTTGCCCGACTCGAAGTGGCTGCGCGACAACAGCCCGGCCTGCTCAAACTGCATCAGCACCCGGTAGACGGTGGCCAGGCCGATGTCGGCGCCGTCCATCAGCAGCGACTTGAAGACATCCTCGGCCGTCATGTGGCGCTGCTCGCTGCGCTGGAAGACCTCGAGGATCTTGATGCGAGGCAAAGTGGCCTTCAAGCCGCTGCTCTTGAGCTCGTCGGCATGGGTCATGGGCGGGGCGTCGCGGTCGGGCATGGCGGGTGGCTAGAATCGACCGATCATATCCAGCCCGAGGTGTTGCGCCCTGCGCCGCGCCGGGTTCCACTCTTGCATGGCAGGCACCTTGACCCTACAGAACCTTGTCCGCCGCCTTGCCCGCCTCGGCGCGCTGGCGCCTTTGCTGGCCGCGGGCGGCTGCTCGATGCTGCCTTCGCTGCCGGCCCTGCCTTCGCTGAAGTCCGGCGACAGCTTCCTCGGTGTCATCACCCCCTACCGCATGGACATCGTGCAGGGCAACGTCGTCACCCAGGAGCAGGCAGCCCTGCTCAAGCCCGGCATGAGCCGGGCCCAGGTGCGCGACATCCTGGGCTCGCCGATGCTCACCGACATCTTCCATGCCGACCGCTGGGACTACATCTTCACCATCCGACGCCAAGGCACGCCGGCGCAGCGCCGCGAGGTGGTGGCGCACTTCAAGGATGACCGTTTCGAACGGCTGGACGCCAATGACCTGCCCACCGAGCGCGAGTTCGTGGCCGCGATCAGCCGCCCGATCAAGACCGAAGCCAAGCCGCTGATCGAACTCAGCGAGCAGCAGATCCAGGCCCTGCCCAAGCCGGCCAAGGCCGAGCCCACGCCGACGGCGCCGATGGGCGCGGTGCGCAGTTACCCGCCGCTGGAACCTTCATGAACGCACCGGGCCGCTGCCAAGCGCGAATCCCGGAATGCCAGGCGCAGAGGGCAGTGCAGTGAGCGTGTCAGCGCTGCGCATCGCCATCGCCGGCGCGTCGGGCCGCATGGGGCGCATGCTGATCGAGGCCGTGCTCGCGTCGCCGGATTGCACGCTGTCGGGCGCACTGGACATCGCCGGCAGCCCGGCGCTGGGCCAGGATGCTGGCGCCTTTGCCGGCCACCAGACCGGCGTGGCCATCACCAGCGACCTGAGCGTCGGCCTGAGCAACGCCCAGGTGCTGATCGACTTCACCCGGCCCGAGGGCACGCTGGCGCACCTGGCGGTGTGCCGCGAACTTGGCGTCAAGGCGGTGATCGGCACCACCGGCTTCAGCGAAGCACAGAAGGCGCGGATCGCCGCCATCGCCCAGCACACCGCGTTGGTGCTGGCGCCCAACATGAGCGTTGGCGTCAACGTGGTGCTCAAGCTGCTCGACCAGGCGGCACGCGCGCTGTCGCAGGGCTACGACATCGAGGTCATCGAGGCCCACCACCGCCACAAGGTGGACGCGCCGAGCGGCACGGCCCTGAAGATGGGCGAGGTGCTGGCCCAGGCGTTGGGCCGCGACCTGAAAGACTGCGCGGTCTACGCCCGCGAGGGCGTCATCGGCGAGCGTGATCCATCAAGCATCGGCTTTGCCACCATCCGCGGTGGCGACATCGTGGGCGACCATACGGTGCTGTTTGCCGGCACCGGCGAGCGCATCGAGATCAGCCACAAGAGCAGCAGCCGCGCCGGCTACGCCCAGGGCAGCCTGCGCGCCGCGCGCTTCCTGGCAGGCCACGCCAGCGGCCTGTTCGACATGAACGACGTGCTCGGGCTGGCCTGATCACCATGCAAGGTCTGATCCAGTTCTGGGGTGAAACCGATGCCATCGGCCGCCTGGTGGTGGCGATTCTGCTGACCATGTCGGTCAGTGCCTGGGTGCTGATCCTGTGGAAGTCCTGGGTGCTGGTGCGTGCCCGCCGTGACATCGAACGCGCGGTGGTCGCCTTCTGGGCTGCCGACACGCTGGAAGCCGGCAGCCTGCGGCTGGCCGCACTCGACCGCGAGCGGGTGCTGCTGCCGCTGCTGCAGGCTGGCACCGTGGTCGAGCCCCGCGGCACGCTGGCCACCCACGCGGCACTGGGCTCGCAGCTCACCCGGCGGCTGCGCGACGCGCTGCACCGCAGCCTGGCCCACCTGCAGTTCGGCCAGGTGCTGCTGGCCTCGATCGGCAGCACCTCGCCCTTCATCGGTCTGTTCGGCACCGTCTGGGGCATCTACCACGCACTGATCAGCATTGCCGCCGCCGGCTCGCTGACCATCGACAGGGTGGCCGGCCCGGTGGGCGAGGCGCTGGTAATGACCGCCGCCGGCCTGGCAGTGGCGATCCCCGCGGTGCTGGCCTACAACCTGTTCGGCAAATGGGTATCAGCCTGCGAGGCCGGGCTGGAAGGCTTTGCGCACGACCTGCGCGAACTGGCGCTCGACGGCGCCAGCGCGTCGGCGGGCTGAAGGCAGCGGCCATGGCATTTGGCCGGCTCGAGCGCAACGACGCCTCGCGTCCGATGAGCGATATCAACATGACGCCGCTGATCGACGTCATGCTGGTGCTGCTGGTGATCTTCATCATCACCGCGCCGCTGATGAGCAGCAGCCTGCGGCTGGATCTGCCCCAGGCTGCGGGCGCCAAACCCAGCGATGCGCCGGCCTATGTCACCGTGGCGGTTGATCCGCAGGGCGCGCTGTTCTGGGGCGACGAAGCCGTCAGCGCCGAGCAACTGAGCGCCCGCATCCGCGAGGCCGCGCAGCGCAATCCGGCCACCGAGGTGCAGTTGCGCGCCGACCAGCAAGTGCCTTACGGCCGCATCGCCGAGTTGATTGGCCTGGTGCAGACCGGCGGCCTGGCACGCATCGGCTTCGTCACCGAAAGCACCGCGAAATAGCGGCTGGCGCGGCGCGGGGGCGCACCACCCCCCTCCTACAATCGCCGCCATGAACGAGAAATACGCACCCAACGAGGTGGAAGCCGCCGCCCGTGCCCACTGGGCGCAGCCGCTGTGGAACGGCCACGAGGCCTACCGCGTGACCGAGGACGAGACCCGTCCCAAGTTCTACGCCTGCTCGATGCTGCCCTACCCCAGCGGCAAGCTGCACATGGGCCATGTGCGCAACTACACCATCAACGACATGCTCGCGCGCCAGCTGCGCATGAAGGGCTTCAACGTCCTGATGCCGATGGGTTGGGATGCGTTCGGCCTGCCTGCCGAGAACGCGGCGATGAAGAACAAGGTGCCGCCGGCGCCCTGGACCTATGCCAACATCGCCCAGATGAAGGGCCAGATGCAGGCCATGGGCCTGGCCATCGACTGGTCGCGCGAGGTGGCCACTTGCACACCCGAGTACTACAAGTGGAACCAGTGGCTGTTCCTGAAGATGCTGCAAGCCGGCATCGCCGAGCGCCGCACCCAGGTGGTCAACTGGGACCCGGTGGACCAGACCGTACTGGCCAATGAGCAGGTGATCGACGGGCGCGGCTGGCGCTCGGGCGCGCTGATCGAAAAGCGCGAGATTCCCGGCTACTACCTGAAGATCACACAATACGCCGAAGAGCTGCTGTCGGCGGTGAGCAACCCGGCCGACCCCCACTACCTGTCGGGCTGGCCCGACCGGGTACGGCTGATGCAGCAGAACTGGATCGGCAAGAGTGAAGGTGTGCGCTTCGCCTTTCCGCACGACATCCGCGACGGCCGTGGTGCGTTGATTGGTGACGGCCGCATGTGGGTGTTCACCACCCGCGCCGACACCATCATGGGCGTCACTTTCTGTGCCGTGGCGCCCGAGCATGCGCTGGCCGCGCACGCCGCCACGCTGCACCCCGAGGTGGCCGCCTTCATCGCCGAGTGCGCGCAAGGCGGCAGCACCGAAGCCGAACTGGCCACGCAGGAGAAGAAGGGCGTGCCTACCGGCCTGACGGTGAAACACCCGCTGACCGGCGAGTTGGTGGCTGTCTGGGTCGGCAACTATGTGCTGATGGCCTACGGCGACGGCGCGGTGATGGGCGTGCCGGCGCATGACGAGCGCGACTTCGCCTTTGCCAAGAAGTACAGCCTGGCCATCCGGCCGGTGATCGCGGTGGAGGGCGAGACCTTCTCCACCGACGCCTGGGCCGAGTGGTATGCCGACAAGCAACGCGGCCATTGCGTGAACTCCGGCGTGCTCGACGGCCTGGCGCTCAAGCCGGCGGTCAGCAAGGTGGCCGAGTTGCTCGGCGCTCAGGGTCTGGGCGAGAAGAAAACCACCTGGCGCCTGCGCGACTGGGGCGTCAGCCGCCAGCGCTATTGGGGCACGCCGATCCCGATCATCCACTGCGACGACCATGGCGCGGTGCCGGTGCCCGAGGCCGATCTGCCGGTGCTGCTGCCCGAGGACTGCATCCCCGATGGCAGCGGCAGCCCCCTGACCAAGCGTGCCGACTTTCTGAACGTGGTCTGCCCGACCTGCGGCAAGCCATCGCGACGCGAGACCGACACCCTGGACACCTTCGTGGACTCGTCCTGGTACTTCCTGCGTTACTGCGACCCGACCAACACCGAGCGCATGGTGGCCAACGGCACCCGCTACTGGATGGGCAGCGATGCCGCCGGCAATGCCGGCATGGACCAGTACATCGGCGGCATCGAGCACGCCATCCTGCACCTGCTCTACGCCCGCTTCTGGACCAAGGTGATGCGCGACCTGGGGCTGGTGACGATCAGCGAGCCCTTCACCCGCCTGCTGACGCAAGGCATGGTGCTCAACCACATCTACAGCCGGCGCGGCGACAAAGGCGGCATCGAGTACTTCTGGCCGCATGAGGTGGACGATGTACGCGACGAGACCGGCAAGGTCACCCATGCGCGCCTGAAGTCGGACGGCTCGCGGGTGGATTACGAGGGCGTGGGCACGATGTCCAAGTCCAAGAACAACGGCGTCGATCCGCAGGCGCTGATCGACAAGCACGGCGCCGACACCGCGCGGCTGTTCGTGATGTTCGCCAGCCCGCCCGAACAGACGCTGGAATGGAACGATGCCGGTGTCGAAGGCGCGCAACGTTTCCTCAAGCGCGTCTGGGGCCTGGGCGTACGCCATGCCGATGTGCTCAAGCGCGCCACCGCCGGCAACCTCAGCCAGGCGACGCTGCGGCCCGAGGCGGCAGCGCTGCGCCGCGAGGTGCATTTGGTGCTGCGCCAGGTCAGCCACGACTACGAGCGCCTGCAGTACAACACCGTGGTCTCGGGCTGCATGAAGCTGCTGAATGCCCTCGACAGCTTCAAGCCCGACGGCAGCGACGGCGACCTGGCAACGCTATGCGAAGGCAGCTCGGTGCTGCTGCGCGCGCTCTACCCGGCCTGCCCGCACATCGCCCATGCGCTGTGGACCGAGCTGGGCTTTGCCAAGGCGCTGGGCGACCTGCTCGACGCGCCCTGGCCCGCAGTGGACGAAGCCGCGCTGGTGCAGGATCAGATCGAGCTGGTGCTGCAGATCAACGGCAAGATGCGCGGCGCGATCCGCGTGCCGGCCGCCGCCGACAAGGCGGCCATCGAGGCCGCTGCACTGGCCGCACCCGAGTTCATCCGCTTTGCCGACGGCAAGCCGGCGAAGAAGGTGATCGTGGTGCCGGGCCGCCTGGTCAACGTCGTCGTTTGATCAACGCGCTGCGCATGCCTGGCCTGGCCACCACCCCGCTCGCCGCGCTGCCGCGCCGCCGCCTGCTGGCCGCCGCGCTGGGCCTCACTGCAGGGCTGGCGGGCTGCGGCTTCGCGCTGCGCCAGACGCCGCCACTGCCCTTCCAGCGCATCCACCTGGCCGGCTTCGATACGCGCTCGCCGCTGGCCCGAGAACTGCGCGAGCGCTTGGGTGAGACGGTGCAAGTGGTGGACACCCCCGGCCGAGCCGAAGTGGTGCTGCAGTCGTTGCTCGACCGGCGCGAGCGCAGCGTGGTGGCCTCCACCGCCGCCGGCCAGGTGCGCGAGCTGCAGCTGCGGGTGCGTTTCGAGTTCAGGCTGCTGTCGCCCGGCGGCCGCCAGCTGATCGAGCCCAGCGAGTTGCGGCTGTCGCGTGACATGAGCTACAGCGAAACCGCGGCGCTGGCCAAGAGCCGGGAGGAAGCTGATTTGTTCGCCGCGATGCAGACCGACATCGTGCAGCAGTTGCTGCGCCGGCTGGGCAGCGCTGAGCTGGCCCCAGCGCGTGCGCTGGCGCCGGCCGTGCTGCCGGCTACCGGCGCCACCGCGCGCCCCTGACCACCAAGCCAAGCCATGCAACTGCGCGCCGAACAGCTCGCCGCCCACCTCGCCCGCGGCCTGCAGACTATCTACACCATCCATGGCGACGAACCGCTGCTGGCCCAGGAGGCCGGTGATGCGGTGCGTGCCGCGGCGCGGGCTGCGGGTTATGTCGAGCGCAAGGTGTTCAGCGTCAGCGGCGCGCATTTCGACTGGTCGGGGCTGCTCGGTGCGGCCCAGGCCATGAGCTTGTTTGCCGAACGCCAGCTGATCGAGATCCGCATCCCCGGCGGCAAGCCCGGCAAGGACGGCAGCGACGCACTGCAGCGCTACTGCGAGCACCTGTCCGACGATCTGATGACCATCGTGCACCTGCCCCGGCTCGATCGCCAGCAGCAGCAATCGGCCTGGTTCGGCGCGCTCGACCGTGCCGGCGTCAACATCGCGGTGCAGCCGGTCGAGCGCCGGCTGCTGCCGGCCTGGATCGCGCAGCGCCTGGCCGCCCAAGGTCAGCGGGTGGCCGAGGGTGAACGCGGCCAGCAGACGCTGGCGTTTTTTGCCGACCGGGTGGAGGGCAACCTGCTCGCCGCGCACCAGGAACTGCAAAAGCTGGCCTTGCTCTACCCGGCCGGTGAACTGGGCTTCGAGCAGGTGGAGGCCGCGGTGCTGAACGTCGCCCGCTACGACGTCTTCAAGCTTGGCGAGGCGGTGCTGGCCGGCCAGACGGCGCGGGTGCTGCGCATGCTCGACGGCCTGCAGGCCGAGGGCGAGGCCGCGGTACTGGTGCACTGGAGCCTGGCCGAGGACATCCGCGCCCTCAAGCGGGTGAAGGACGCGCTGGCGCACGGCAAGCCGCTGCCGATGGCCTTCAACGAGAGCCGGGTCTGGGGTCTCAAGCAGCGGCTGTACGAGCGCGTGCTGCCGCTGCTGGCCGAGCACCAGTTGGCGCATCTGGTCGAGGCGGCCAGCGTCTGCGACGGCGTGATCAAGGGCCTGAAGCACCCGCAGTGGCCGCTCGACCCCTGGCAGGCGCTGCGCCGGCTGGCCCTGCTGCTGGTGCAGGCGGTGGCAGCGCCGCCGGCGCCGCGCGGCAAGGCGCCGCTGCTGCGCGCCAGCCCGCGCCTGGTGCTCGAAGCCCGCTGAGGCAGGCACTCACGAGTGCCTGCCGAAGGCACTGCCCGCATGCTTGCGGGGAGAGTTCGACTCCCAGCGACAAAGCTGGCCTAATAACCGGCCGCGCGCTGCACCAGGTGGCGAATCGCGCCGCCGCTGGCCAGCGCCTCGATGTTGCGCGCCACCACCGCTGCTGCACTGCGGACATCGGTCTGCGCCGCCACATGCGGCAGCAGCTGCACCTGCGGGTGCTGCCAGTAGGGATGATCGGCAGGCAGCGGTTCAACCTGGAAGACATCGAGCACCGCCTGGCTGATCTGGCCGCTGTGCAGCGCGGCCAACAGGGCGGCGTCGACGACATGGGCGCCACGCGCCAGGTTCACCAGGCCGGCGCCGCGTGGCAAGGCGGCCAGCAGGCGCTCGTCGATCAGGCCCTGGGTATCGGGCGTCAGCGGCAGCAGGTTGATCAGCACCCTGGCCTGGGCCAGCGCCGGCCACAGCGCGTCGGCACCGCTGTGCACCAGCACGCCGGGCAGCAGCGCGGGTTCATTGGTGTTCGGGCCGCGGCGCCAGGCGGCCACCGGGTAACCGTTCAGGCGCAGCCGGCTGGCCACGGCCAGCCCCATCTGACCGATGCCCAGCACCAGCACCGGCACTTCGTCGGCGCGCTGCTGCGGCCATTGCTGCCACTGCCCAGACTGCTGCTGACGAGCGTAAGAGAAGAAGCCGCGGTGCAAAGCCAGCGTGGCCCACAACGCGGTCTCGGCCATGGCCTGGTTCATCGCCGGATCGACCATGCGGGCGATCGGCACACCGTCTGGCAGCGTGGCATCACCCAGCAGGCGGTCGACCCCCGCCCACAGGCTCTGAATCAGCCGCAGCCCCGCCAGACCGGCCAGGCTGCCCGGCGGCGGGTTGGCAACGATGGCAGCGGCTATCTGGTCATCGGACAGTTCGCCGCGCGCCAGGCACAGCCGGTGGCCGGGCAGGGCCTCGCTCAGCGCAGCAGCCCATTCAGCGCGCTCGTCATCGCTGAAGTCGCCGGCCAGCAGCAGGTTCATGCGGCGCCCTTGCGCCCCGGGGGCAGTTGCGGCAGCCGCGCGATCAAGCCTTGCAGCGCGGCAACGATGGTGGCCTGGCGCACCGCGGCGCGGTCGCCGTCGAAGTGCTGCAGTTGGGCCTCGGTCTGCTCGACCCCGTTCGCATCGCGCCAGGCCCAGGCCAGCCAGACCGTGCCCACCGGCTTGGCCACGCTGCCGCCGCCGGGGCCGGCCACGCCGGTAACAGCCACCGCCAACTGGGCGCGCGATCGTTGCAACGCGCCGGCCGCCATGGCCCGCGCCACCGGCTCGCTGACCGCGCCATGAGCTTCGATCAGCGCCGCCGGCACGCCCAGCAAATCGGTCTTGGCGGCGTTGCTGTAGCTGACGAAGCCGCGCTCGAACCAGTCACTGGAGCCGGCCAGCTCGGTGCAGGCGCCAGCGATCAGGCCGCCGGTGCAGCTCTCGGCGCTGGTCATCATCGCCTGGCGGTTTCGCAGACCGTCGGCCAGTTGGGCCACCAGGGAATCGATGTTCACCATGGCAGCCGCTGCCACAAGGCGATCACCAGCAGCGTGCACAGCGCCGCCACCAGGTCGTCGAACAAGATGCCAAAGCCCTGGCGCCAGCCGATGGCCTGGCCTGGCCGCAGCTTGCACAGCCGATCGGCCCAGCCCACCGGGCCAGGCTTGGCGGCGTCGAAGTAGCGGAACAGCCCGAAGGCCACCGCCTGGCCGAGCAGGCCGGCGGGCATCACCAGCCAGAGCACGATCCAGATTGCCACCACCTCGTCCCAGACGATGGCGCCGGGGTCGGCCACGCCCAGCTGCTGGGCGGTGCGGGTGCAGGCCCACCAGCCCAGGATCAGCGAGACCCCAATCACCCAGCCCCACTGGCCATCGCTGAGAAACGGGTTGGCGATGACAAAGGCGGCCCAGCCCCACAGCGTGCCCACCGTGCCCGGCGCCAGCGGCGACAGCCCGCTGCCAAAGCCCAGCGCCAGCCAGCGCGCGGGATGACGCAGCATGAAGCCGGCGCTGGCACGGCGGGGTGCTTGCAAGGTGGCAATTGCGGCGCTCATGCCGGCACGCCGTCGCTGAAGTGGTCGAAGCCCGGCAGCGTCAGCCGAACTTCGGCGCCCTGCGCATCGCGCAGCTGCAGGCCTGGCGCCGCCACCACCTCGCCGATGCGGCTGACCGCCACGCCAGCGGCAGCAGCGGCAGCCAGCACCTGCGGCGCCGACGCTGCCGGCGCAGTGAACAGCAGTTCGTAATCATCGCCACCGGCCAGCGCGTTTTGCAGTTGCTGCTGTCGCGTTTGGCGCGCCAGCACCGGACTGATCGGCAGGTGATCCACGTCGACCATGGCGCCCACGCCCGAGCGCCGCAGCACATGGCCCAGGTCACCCATCAGACCGTCGCTCAAATCGATCGCCGCGCTGGCCAGGCCGCGCAGACCCAGGCCCAGGGCCACGCGCGGCTGCGGCTGCTCCATGGCCCGCCGCACAAGCTCGAAATCCTCGCCCGGCAGGCTGACATGGCCGCGAAAGGCCTCCAGCGCCAGCCGCGCATCGCCGATGCCGCCGCCAGGCGCATGGCTGACCCACAGCTGATCACCGGCGCGGGCGCCATCGCGCCGCAAGGCCTGGCCGGGCGGCACCTCGCCAAACACGGTGATGCACAGGTTGAGCGGTCCGGCGGTGGTGTCACCGCCCACCAACTCGATGCCGTGCTCGTCAGCCAGCTCAAACAAACCCTGGGCCAGCCCGGCTAGAAATACCTCGTCGACGCGTGGCATGGCCAGCGCCAGCGTGAAGGCCAGTGGCCGCGCGCCGCAGGCCGCAAGATCGCTGAGGTTGACCGCCAGCGCCTTGTGGCCCAGACGTTCGGGCCGCACCGTGGCCAGGAAATGCCGGCCTTCTACCAGCATGTCGGACGACACCGCCCACAACATGCCGGCCGCGGGTTGCAGCAGCGCGCAGTCGTCACCGATGCCCAGCACCGCGCGCGGCGTGGGCCGGGTGAAGTACTTTGCGATGAGGTCGAATTCGCCCAGGGCCATGGGCCTGCATTGTCACGCAGGCTTGCGCTGCGACGGCCGCCGGGATCAGCCGTCGGTTTCGCGCAGCAGGTTGGCGAGTTCCACCGCCGAACGCACATGCATCTTGTCGAACAGCCTTGCACGGTGCACCTCCACCGTGCGCACGCTGATGTCCAACTCGTCGGCGATCAGCTTGTTGGCCAGGCCGGCCACCACCCGCGCCATCACCTCGCGCTCGCGCTCGGTCAGCTCGGCCAGTGCCTGCTGGCGTGAACGCAGGGCCTGGCGCCGGCTGATGGCCTCGCCGCTGGTGGTCAGTGCCTGCAGCACGCGGTCGACCAGGGCGTTGTCGGAGAAGGGCTTCTCGACAAAGTCGAAGGCGCCACGCTTGACCGCCGCCACGGCGGTGGGCACGTCGCCATGGCCGGTGAGGAAGATCACCGGCAGCGCCTCGATCAGGCCGCGCTCGATCAGCCGCTCGAACAGCACCAGCCCGCTGGTGCCCGGCATGCGCACATCGAGCAGCAGGCAGGACGGCGCGTCGGGCCAGTCGCCGGCCAGATCGCGGGTGGCCAGGAACTCCTCAAACGTCTCGGCGTTGGCAAAACCCTCGGACAACAGTCGTCGCGAACGCAGCAGCCAGGCCAGCGCATCACGCACCACGGTTTCGTCATCGACGAGGTAGACAACCGGCAGCCCTTGGGGGCGTTTCGGGGGATTGGCCAACATGGCGGGAAGTATCGGCCAAGCCGGCGCTGCCGCTCCCGCGGGTTGCCCTGGGGCTGCGGCGCGGGCGGGCTGAATCCGTTCACAACTGCTCAGTCGCCGCTCGGGCGTGGCGCGGCCGGCGGCAGCGGCAAAGTGAAGCGGAATTCGGTGCCGCCGGGGCGATCAGCCGGTCCGTCGGCGCGCGGCGGCAGGTTCTCGAAGTCCATCGCGCCGCCATGCTGCTCGACCACCGTGCGGCACAGCGACAAGCCCAGGCCCATGCCCTCGGCCTTGGTGGTGAAGAAGGGCGTGAACAGGCGCTGCGCGACCTCGGGGGCAATGCCAGCGCCGCTGTCGATGACGCTGAACAGCAACCAGCGCTCGGGCGCTGCGGGCGCTCGCCGCACCCGCAGCGTCAGCCGCCGCTCGGCCAGCGGCGTATCGCCGTCCATCGCCTGGATGCCGTTGCGCGCCAGGTTGAGCAGCACTTGCTCGATCATCGTACGGTCCACCCGCACCGGCGGCAGCGGCTTCAGCACGTCGACCTCGATCCGCACCCCCACCTTGCGCGCCTGCAGGCGCACCAGCGGCAGCACCGAGTCGATCAGCACGTCGGCCGGCGTGAGTTCATGCGCTTGCTGGCGGCGGCGCACAAAGTCGTGCACGCTCTTGATCACCCGGCCGGCGCGCTCGGCCTGCTCGCTGATGCGCTCCAGGGCATGGCGCAGCGAGGGCATCAGCTCGGGGTCGGCCGCACCGTCGACCGCGGGCTCGGCCATCAGGTTGAGCGAGCCAGTGGCGTAGCTGGCGATCGCCGACAGCGGCTGGTTCAATTCGTGGCTGAGCAGCGACGCCATCTCGCCCACGCTGGCCAGCCGGGCCGTGGCCTGCAGGCGCTCCTGCTGCTGGCGCGACAACTCCTCGACCTGACGCTGCGCCGAAAGGTCAAGCACCGCGCTCATCCAGCCGGTCTGCTTGCCGGTGCCGGTGACCAGTGGCGCCTCGTAGATCATCACCGGGATGCGCTCGCCGTTCTTGCGCATGAACACCGTCTCATAACCCGGGTGCGGCTGGTTGGCATCGACGCTGGCGGCCAGGCGCTCGACCTGGCGCTGGCGGTACTCGTCCACCAGTTCGGGCGGCCAATAGGGCGGCGGATCGGCCTGCTGCAGTTCCTCGGCGCTGAAGCCCACCATCTTGCAGAAGGCCGGGTTGACATAGACGATGCGGCCGTCGCGGTCGCGCGCGCGCAGGCCGGTCAGCAGCGAGTCTTCCATCGCCCGGCGAAAGGCCAGTGCCTCGGCCAGCGCGGCCTCGGCCGCGGCGCGCCGGCGGCCGTCGCGCACCAGCAGCAGCACCACGGCGGTCAGTGCCAGCGACAGACCCAGCACCAGCGCAGTGGCCAGGTTGGGTATCAGGCTGGGGCCGCGATCCGCTGCATCCACCTTCAGCCGCAAGGGTGTACCCGGCAGCTCGACCAGGCGCTCCGCGACAAACACACCGGCGCCGCGCACCACGCCGCTGCGCGCCAGCCGCGTGCCGTCACCTTCGACGAAGGACAATTCGTTGCCGCGGCCGATTTCGCCACCGGCCACCTCGTCAAGCAGGGTGGGCAGCACCACGGTGGCGACGATGAAGCCCGCCAGTTCACCCGCCTCCTGCATCGGCACGCAGACATCGATGATCTCCACACCCAAGCCGGCGGCCAGCGGCACGAACTGGCTGCGCGAGAACACCGGCGACATCAGGCGCCGCGCGCCGCCGCAAGCCAGTTCGGCCTCGGCCTCCATTTCGGCACGGGGCATGCGCTGAAACAAGGGCTCGCGGAACGGCGTGTCAGCGAACTCCAGCACACGCATGCGCCGGTCGCGCCGCTCCACCCGGGCGATCTCGCGCTGGGCGCGCAGCAGCACGTCGGCGTGGCGGGCCCAGGCGCGGGCGTCCTCGGGCTGCTCATGCAGCGCCTGCAGGTTCTGCAGCACACGCTGGCTGCGGCGGCGCAGTTCATGCTGCACCGTGGTGGTCACATCTTCGGTACGGTCCAGCGCCCGAGCATGCTCATAACCCAGCGTCAGCACCACCAGCAGCGACAGCGCGACGCCCAGCAGCACGATCAACACGGCCCACAACAACAGGCGGGGGCGGGCGTTCGGCGCTGGGGAACTCATGCGTGACGAGTATGGGTGGACGAGAGGTTCAAGCCGCTACGCAGTTTCGCGCATGAACCGCCGCCGGCGTCGGCCTCACACTCAGCCCCACTGCGCCCCACAGCGCGCGGGCGCAGCCGCCTGCATTGCCATGCCGCTGCCACGCCGTTGCGACACCTAAAATCTTCCCCCCACCTCGCCCACCTGCCGCAGAGAGAGCCCATGCCCACCTCCGAAGAAAAAAGCGCCGAGTTGCGGCGTGCAGCGCTCGAGTACCACGAGTTCCCGACGCCGGGCAAGGTGGCCGTTGCCGCCACCAAGCAGATGGTCAATCAGCGCGACCTGGCACTGGCCTATTCGCCGGGCGTAGCGGCGGCCTGCGAGGAGATCGTGGCCGACCCGGCCAACGCCTGGCGCTATACCTCGCGCGGCAACCTGGTGGCCGTGGTCACCAACGGCACTGCGGTGCTGGGCCTGGGCAACATCGGCCCGCTGGCGTCCAAGCCGGTGATGGAAGGCAAGGGCGTGCTGTTCAAGAAGTTCGCCGGCATCGACGTCTTCGACCTCGAGATCAACGAGACCGACGTCGACAAGCTGGTCGAGATCATCGCCGCGCTGGAACCGACCTTCGGCGGCATCAACCTCGAGGACATCAAGGCGCCGGACTGCTTCTACGTCGAGCGCAAGCTGCGCGAACGCATGAACATCCCGGTGTTCCACGACGACCAGCATGGCACGGCCATCGTCGTCGGCGCCGCGCTGCTCAACGGGCTGAAGGTGGTGGGCAAGAAGATCGACGAGGTCAAGCTCGTCACCTCGGGCGCCGGCGCCGCGGCGCTGGCCTGCCTGAACCTGATGCTCAAGCTGGGCGTGCCGCACAAGAACATCTTCGTCACCGACCTGGCCGGCGTGGTCTACCAGGGCCGGGTCGAGTTGATGGATCCGGACAAGGTCGAGTTCGCACAGGTCACCGATCTGCGCACGCTGGCCGAAGTGATTGTCGGCGCCGATGTCTTTCTCGGCTTGTCAGCCGGCGGCGTGCTGAAGCCGGCGATGGTGGCCAGCATGGCCGCCAAGCCGCTGATCTTTGCGCTGGCCAACCCCAACCCGGAGATCATGCCCGACGAGGTCAAAGCGGTGCGCGGCGACGCCATCATGGCCACCGGCCGCTCCGACTTCCCCAACCAGGTCAACAACGTCCTGTGCTTCCCGTACATCTTCCGCGGCGCGCTGGATTCAGGCGCAACCACCATCACCGACGAGATGGAGATCGCCGCGGTGCATGCCATCGCCGAACTGGCCCAGGCCGAGCAGGATGACCGGGTGGCCGCGGCCTACGCTGGCACCACGCTGAGCTTTGGCCCCGAATACCTGATCCCCAAGCCCTTCGACGCGCGGTTGATGATGAAGATCGCGCCAGCCGTGGCGCGCGCCGCCGCAGCCTCGGGCGTGGCCGCCCGACCGGTGACCGACTTCGAAGCCTATGAGCAACGGCTGCAAAGCTTTGTCTATGCCTCGGGCACGACGATGAAACCGATCTTCGCTCAGGCCAAGAGTGCCAAGCGCCGCAACGTGGCCTTTGCCGAGGGCGAAGACCGCCGCGTGTTGCGCGCGGTGCAAGTGATCGTCGACGAGGGCCTGGCCCGCCCCTGGCTGGTGGGCCGCGCCGCGGTGATCACCCAGCGCATCGAGAAGCTGGGGCTGCGGCTGCAGGCCAGCCGCGACTATGAGATCGTCAACATCGACGACGACCCGCGTTACCGCGACTTCTGGCAGACCTACCACCAGCTGACCGAACGCAAGGGCGTCACCGAACAGTTTGCCAAGATCGAGATGCGCCGCCGGCTGACGCTGATCGCCGCGATGCTGCTGCACAAGGGCGAGGTCGACGGCATGATCTGCGGCACCTGGGGCGGCACCGCCCAGCACCTGGCGCACATCGACCAGATCATCGGCCGACGCGCCGGCGTCAATACCTATGCCTGCATGAACGGCCTGATCCTGCCGGGCCGCCAGGTGTTCCTGGTCGACACCCATGTCAACTACGACCCCACAGCCGAGCAACTGGCCGAGATCACCATCCTGGCCGCCGAGGAAATGCTGCGCTTCGGCGTGCAGCCCAAGGCGGCGCTGCTGTCGCATTCCAACTTCGGCGCCAGCAACCAGCCGTCAGCCGTGAAGATGCGCCAGGCGCTGGCGCTGATCCAGCAGCAAGCGCCCTGGCTGGAGGCGGATGGCGAGATGCACGGCGATGTGGCGCTGGACGCTGCACTGCGGCAAGACCTGATGCCGCGATCCACTCTCAGTGGTGAGGCCAACCTGCTGGTGCTGCCCAACATCGACGCCGCCAACATCGCCTACAACCTGCTCAAGACCGCCTCCGGCGGCGGCATTGCCGTCGGCCCGGTGCTGCTCGGCGCGGCCAAACCTGCGCACATCCTGACACCCTCGGCCACGGTGCGCCGCATCGTCAACATGACCGCGCTGACGGTGGCCGACGCCAACGCAGCGCGCTGAAGGGCGCTGAAGGGCGCTGATTGACCCGTAAAGATCACCATATTGGTGCTCATTGATGGTCGATCAGCTTGTGCGGTGCAAAATGCAAAAAATGAACACTTGACAAATCTGCAAGTGCCTGATTTGTCTTATGTTTCTGGATTGTGAGCGCACACTCAATCCCCCTTTGCCTTGCCCAAAATTGAGGCAACCGCTTGAGTTTTCGGGAACGTTCCGTTAGCATTCGGTCCTCAGATTTCAGGGTAATCCCGTGGACAAGGCCGCTCGGTCATCGATTTGGAATCCTCTGCGACGGTTGGGGCTTCTTTCGACGGTCGTTGTATCGGTGCTGGTCGGCGCGACGGTTCAAGCCAAAGGCTCGTTGGACGCCTTTGGCACCGTGGCGTTGGTGGCACTGCCGGTCGAAGCCCAACACACCAAGCGCTTGATAGACGCCGGCGGCCCGTTCCCCTACCGCAAGGATGGCACGGTCTTTGGCAATCGCGAGCGCCTGCTGCCGCGGCACGAACGGGGCTTCTACCGCGAATACACCGTGCCGACGCCCGGGTCCCGTGACCGTGGCGCCCGGCGCATCGTTTGCGGCGGTTTGAAGGTGACTACCCCTGATGCCTGTTTTTACACCGCCGATCACTACGCCAGCTTCAGGCTGATCACGCAGTGAACGGTGCTCGATTCGGAACCGATTCTCATTCTTGCCCTGGAGGAACGTGACCATGCTGTTGCAGACTGTCCGTCCCAATATCGTGCAGGCCATCCGCGCCTACCGTGTCGAAGACCTGATGGCCGCCGCCGAGAGCGCTGGCCAGCATTTCCTGTATGCCAACCTCACCGAGGCGCAGTCCAAGCAGGATGTGCTCGACAAGATCGCCGAGGCCTTTTTGTTCCCGGCGCATTTCGGCAAGAACCTGGATGCGCTGTTCGACTGCATGACCGATCTGGTGCACCGCGCCGGCAACCAGCCGGGCTTTGTGGTGGTGCTGGAGCAACTGCCAGACCACGCGCGCTTCGACCGCGAAGCCCGTGAGCAACTGCTCGACGTGTTCCGCGACGCCGCTGATTTCTGGGGCGAGCGGCGCATCCCGTTCCGCTGCTTCTATTCGTTTGCAGTCGCCAAGTCCAACGAGACCAGCGCCTGGGAACGGGTGAACGAGGCCGCACAAGTGCCCGAGAAGCCGGCACCCAAGGCACCGCCCAAGAACGGCGCCAACCCCAACTTCGGCATGAACATGCCGATGATGAGCAGCGCCTTCGACACGGCGATGTGGCTCAATCCCGCATGATTTGACCCCGCCCGAAGCCACTGCGGCGTCCACTTGGTTCAGGACTTGCGCGCTTCAGCAATCAGCGGCCTACGGGCCGCTTTTTCACGTCTTGCGTTCAGGCCGCTGACACCGCCTGCGCCAGCGCCACGTACTCGGCCACCGGCACTTCCTCGGCGCGGCGTTGCACGTCGAAGTCGCCGCCGAAGCCTTGTTCGTCCAACCAGCGGCCCAGGGTGTGGCGCAGCAGCTTGCGGCGCTGTGAGAAGGCCAGCGTCACCAGCGCGCCCAACCTCGCCTCGTCGAGCAGCGGCGGCGTGGCCAGCGGGCGCATGCGCACGATCGCCGACACCACGCGCGGCGGCGGGTCAAAGGCCTCGGGCGGTACATCGAACAAGGCTTCGATCGTGTAGCGCCACTGCAGCATCACGCTGAGCCGACCGTAGACCTTGCCGCCAGGCCCGGCGGCCATGCGGTCGACCACTTCCTTTTGCAGCATGAAATGCTGGTCGAGCACCCGCGGCGCCACGTCCAGCAGGTGGAACAGGATCGGCGTGGAGATGTTGTAGGGCAGGTTGCCCACCACCCGCAGCTTCTGCTCAGCGGCATCGGCCAGCGCGCTGAAGTCCACTTTCAGCACATCGGCCTCGACCACTGTCACGCCCGGCCGCTCGCGCCAGCGGGCGGCGAGGTTGCGGTCAAGCTCGATCACCGTGAGCGCACCGCAGCGCTCGAGCAGCGGCTGCGTCAGCGCGCCCAAGCCGGGGCCGATCTCCACCAGTGGCTGACCGGGACGCGGCGCAATGGCACGCACGATCTGGTCGATCAGCACCGCATCGACCAGGAAATGCTGGCCGAAGCGCTTGCGGGCGATGTGGCTGCTCATCGGCGCGGCCGGCAGCGGCAGGTAACAGCGACGACAGCAGCGACGGCGGCGCTCAAATGGGCGGCTCGCGCATCTCGACGTAGGCGCGCAGCCGCAGTTCCTTGGCCCAATCCTGGTAGGCCGCCTCGAACTTGGATTCGCGCAACTGGTTGCGCGCCTGCTCGCGCACCGTCTTGGGATCGAGTTGGGCGCTGCGGCGCGCCAGCACCTGGATCAGGTGGATGCCGAAGCGCGAGGCCACTGGCGGCGAGATGCCGCCCAGCGGCAGCTTGTTCATCGCCTCCTCGAACTCGGGCACGAGGCTGCCGGGCGAGGTCCAGCCCAGATCGCCGCCGGCCGGCGCGCTGCCGTCTTCGGAAACCTCGCGCGCCACCTCGTCGAACTTCTTCTCGCCGCGTTCGATCTGCTGACGCAGCGTGTCCAGGCGCTGCGCCACCAGCGGCGCCTGGCTGCGATCGGTGACGCGCAGCAGGATGTGGCGAGCCTGGGTCTGGGTGACCTTCATCGGATCGTCGTTGCTGCGGTCGATCAGCTTGAGGATGTGGAAGCCGGCGGCGCTGCGCAGCGGCTGGCTGGTCACCTGGCCCACCGCCAGCGGCTTGACCGCCCCGACGAACAGATCAGGCAGCCGATCGGCCGGGCGCATGCCCAGCTCGCCGCCAGCCTCGCGGTTGGCATCCTGGCTGAGCTCGCGGGCCAGCTTGCTGAAATCTTCGCCAGCGCGCAGCCGGGCCTGCGCCTGCTCAGCGATGGCCTGGCGCTGCGCCACCACGTCGGCGCCCGCGCCGTCGGGCACGGTGATCAGGATCTGCGCGATGTTGAGTTCGGACTGACCCTGCAGCTTGGCGCGCTGCTCATCGAGCAGGCGGTCGATGTCGCCATCCGAAACCCGGATGCGCGAGTTCACCTCGCGCTCGCGCACGCGGTCGAGCAGGATCTGGTCACGCAGGTTGGCCCGGAAACGGCCGACGTCCATGCCATCGGCTTGCATCCGATCACGCAACTGCAGCACGGTGACCTGGTTCTGCGCCGCGATGTTGGTGATCGCACGGTCGATGTCGGCATCGTCCACGCGCTGACCGGCGTCGCGGGCATAGGTGATCTGCACACGCTCGTCGATCAGCGCGTCGAGCACCTGCTGGCGCAGCACGGCCTCGGCAGGCAGTGTGGCGCCGCTGCGCCGGGCATCGGCCGTGATGCGCTCGATGCGCTGGTTGAGCTCAACCGCTGTCACCAGCTCGGTGTTGACAACCGCCACGATGAAATCGGCGTTGCGATTGACGCGAGACGCGGACGACTGCGCCTGCACGGCGCTGCAGGCCATGACCAGGGCCACGGCCAGCGCCGACAAGGCACGGCGCTGACGGGGTGAAGTTCGAATGTGGATCATGGCTCGAGTGGAGAGAACGGGGCGCTGCGCGGCTCACGCAGCAGCCGGTAACCGGGGATATTGTCCTTCAACACTTGCAGGGGGTTGGAACCCAGCCGGGACAGGCCCACCAGCTCGAGTTGCAGCAGCAGCCGCGTGGTGGCCTCGGCGCGGCCAGTGGACAGGCGCTCGGAGACGATGCGGGCGATCCAGCAGCCAGCGTCGTATTCCAGGCCCACCAGCGAATCGGTCAGGCGGCGGTCGCGCGCGCTGTAGTTCAGCCGGCCCACCCCATACAGTTTGCCGCCGCAGCCACCCGACGCGCCCACTGGCCGTGCCGGGCTGTCATAGAGCGGCCACTGCCAACCCAGTTCAACCTGCTCGGTCAGGCCGCGCGCCAGACGATAGCCCACCGACAACGTACGAAACGGGCCGGGCTGATAGCGCACGCCACCGATGGCGCGCACCACGCGCTGCTTGTCGGGGTCGTACTGCAGCGCCGCGTCCAGCCGCCAGGGATTGAAGACCGAGGTGCCGCCCTCGAGCAGCACGTCGGAAAAGCGTTGCGACAAGGGCGCGCCGCCGCCCATCACCACGCGCTGGTCGCGCAGCCGTATGCGCTGCGCCAAGCCCAGGCGCAAGGTCTCCGCGCCGCTGGCGGCATCGACCAGCCGGGTGGTGAAACCGGCGGTGATCTGGTGCGCGTCGCTGACGCGGTCGATGCCGGAGAAGGCGCTCTCGCCATAGATCGACACGGCATTGAAGTCACGCTCGGCGCTGTCGAAATTGGGCAGGGCCGACTGATCGCGGTACGGTGTGTTGACGTACAGCAGCCGCGGCTCCAGCGTCTGGCGCTGCGGCTGGCCAAACCAGCTGGTGCTGCGCTCGAGCACCAGACCCGCGTCCAGGCTGGCGGTTGGAATGACGCGCGAGGCCTGTTGCTGACCACCCCCGACGGTGTCGACCGTGTAACGCGCAGCATTGAGCGTCAGCTTGGGAATCAGCCAACCACCCGGCTGCAGCATCGGCCTGCTGATCTGGCCCAGCGCATGCCAGCGCCAGCCTTCGGGCAGGTTGGGATTGGCCGTGCCCTGGGTCAAGGTGAAGCGGTTGAGCTCGGTTTCCAGCGAGGCACGCAGGCCGCCTGGCAGCTGCGGCTGCAGGTACAGGCCGAGTTGCGGGCTGCGCTGGTAGGGCGCAATGATCAGATCGGTGCCGCTGCCAGTCTGCAGCACCTGCCAATGCTGCAGCCTCGCATAGGCGGTCAGCGGACCCAGGCCGGTGGCCAGCAGGCGCTCGAGCGACACGTCCTGCGTCAGCAGCCGCGGCGAGGTCGAGGACACCAGCTTCGGGAAATCCTTCCAGTAGCTGTCGTCCGACACCTGCAGGAACCGCACCTTGTAGTTCAGCGCGCCAGGCAATCCGCCCTCGCCTTCGATGTCCCAGGCGTGGCGCGAGCGATCCACACTGCTGTCCCAGGGCATCAGGTGCAGCCGCAGGCGACCGACGTGCTGCGGCTCCAGGTAGCGGAACTCGTTGTCCAGCGACAGGCCGCGGCGGGTCATCACCGTGGGCGTGATGGTGGCGTCGCGGTTGGGCGCGATGTTCCAGTAATACGGCACGCCCAGCTCGAAGCCGCTGCGGCTGTCCAGGCCGATGCTCGGCGGCAGCCAGCCGCTCTTGCGGTCGTCGCTGAGCGGAAAGCTCAGCACCGGCAAACCGAGGATGGGCACGCCCAGGAACTGCAGCACCGCGCCTTCGGCCACACCTTCGTTGGCCTCGAAGTCGAGCTTGACACTCTTGGTGCGCAGCAGCCAATCGGGTTCGCTGCCGGCGTCGCGGGGGCAGCTGGAATACACCGCCTGGATCGCGCGGGCGCGGTTGCTGTCGAGAAAATCGATGCGCGCAGCGCGGCCGCCGGCGCCGAGGGTCTCGAACTCGAACTCGGGCTGCAGAAAGAAGCCCTCGAATCGCTGCAGTTGCAATTGCAGTTCGGGGCCACGGTAGTTCACGCCGTCACGACCGACAAAGACCTGGCCCTGCGCCTTGGCGATGTCGGTGGCGCTGTCGTATTGCAGGCGGTCGGCGCGGATCACCGTGCCGGCGCGGCGAAGCTCGACGCTGCCCTCGGCCACCGCACCCACATCAGGCCGCAGTTGCAACTGGTCGGCGCGCAGCAGCACCGGACGCTGACGCGCGGCATAGCCGGTGGGCGCGGGCGCCAGGCGCGGGCTGGGCACCAGGCTCAGCGGCTCGTCGGCCCAGGCCGTGCCACCGAACAGCGTGGCCACGGCCAGCGACAACAGCGCGCGGCGGCAGACGGCACGGGGTACGGCACGGAGTTCGGCTGTCACGGCGGGGGAGATGAGGGCGGAAACAGTGCGGGTCGCCGGCCGGCGCCATCGCGGCACGAGCCCGCCAGAGCTGCGGTTCGTAGAATCGGCGGATTATCCATGAGGCCCTGCGCAGACCGTGCGGTCCAGCGGGTGATCGACCGAATCGCCTGCACACCTGCCTGGGCCACCTGCCCGCCACCATGTCCCCTGCCTTGCCTGCCGAACCCACCCCGCCCGCCACCCTGAGCTGGCCCGACGCTGGCCGTGAAGCCGCCTTCTGGCGCTGGTTCAGGCCGCTGGCCCAAGCCCAGGGGCTGGACGCCACCACACTGGCGCCGGCGTCGGCCGATGCCAGCTTTCGACGCTACCTGCGGGTGCTGGCCGCCGACGGCAGCAGCCGTATCGTGATGGACGCACCGCCGCCGCAGGAGGATGTGCGGCCCTTCATCGATGTCGCCCACCGCATTGCGGTCGCCGGCCTGCACGCCCCCGCGGTACTGGCCGCCGACGAGGATCAGGGCTTTGTGCTGCTGGCCGATCTGGGTTCGACGCTGTACCTGGGTGCGCTGCGGGCCGCCGCGCCGGCGCAGGCCGATCAGCTGATGCGCGAGGCGGTGACGGCGCTGGTGCAGTTCCAGCAACGTGTCGACGGCAGCGGCCTGCCGGCCTATGACGACGCGCTGCTTCGGCGCGAACTGGCCTTGTTTCCCGAATGGTGTGTGGGCCTCGAATACGGCATCAGCTGGACCGCCGCCCAGCAGGCCACCTGGGACAAGCTGTGCAACGCCCTGGTGGCCAGCGCGCTGGCGCAGCCGACGGTGGTGGTGCACCGCGACTGGATGCCACGCAACCTGATGGTGGCCGAGCCCAATCCGGGCATCCTCGACTTCCAGGACGCGGTGGTCGGCCCGGTGACCTACGATCTGGCCTCGCTGCTGCGCGATGCCTTCCTGTCCTGGGAAGAAGACCAGGAAATCGACTGGGCTGCCCGCTGGTGGCAGCAGGCCCGCGCCGCCGGCGTGCTGGGCGAGCATGTGATGGCCAGCGATTTTGGCGAATGCTGGCGCGCGCTGGAATGGATGGGCCTGCAGCGCCACCTCAAGGTGCTGGGCATCTTCTGCCGGCTCAAGCACCGCGACGGCAAACCGGCCTATGCCGCCGATTTGCCGCGTTTCTTCGGCTATGCCACCAAGGTGGCGCTGCGTTACCGCGAGCTCAAGCCCCTGATTGCCCTGCTGGAGCCGATGACCGGCAGCCTGACGACCACCGGCTTCTCGATGCGCTGATCACTGCGGGCTGCTTGCCTGCGCCATCACCTCGGGACAAGGCCAGGCCTGGGTCTCGCAACCGGCGGCGGCCAGCCAGGGGTCGCGGTCCTCACCGCCAAAGGCCTGCACCAGAAAGTCGAGCAGCACCCGGGTGCGCGTCGGCAAGTGCTTGCGGCTGGGCAGCGCCGCCCATAGCGTGATCGAGAACAGCCGCCAGGCTGGCAGTACACGCTCCAGCGCATGTTCCAGCAGCGCGTCTTCCAACACGAAAGAGGGCAGACCGGCCACGCCCAAGCCGTGCAGCGCGGCGGCGTAGGTGGTGTCGATGTGGCTGGTGGTCAACACCGGCCTGTGGGGCACCAGGGTGACCGACTCGCCGGGCGGCTCGTCGTCACCGATGGGCCCCGACAAGAAGGTGATGCCGCGCTGCAGCTCGCTGATCGGCGGCAGCAGCGTGTCGTGGGACATCAGCTCGCTGGGGTGCCGGGGCCGGCCGCGGCGGTCCAGGTACTCGGGCGAGGCACAGAGCACCACCTCGGTACGCGCCAGCCGTCGGGCGATGAAGTCGCCCTCCAGCGGCAGCCGGGTTGACATGATGGTCAGGTCGTAAGCCTCGTCGATGGTTTCCACCGGGCCAGGTGAGTGCAACTCCACTGTCACCTGCGGGTAGAGCGCGCGGAACTCGGGCATGCGCTTGGCAAACTGGTGCACCGCCAGCGCAGGCGGCATCAGCACCCGCACATGGCCACGCGGTTGCAAGGTGGCGTCGCTGGCCAGCACCTCGGCCTCGTCGACGTCGGCGACGATCTGGCGCACCCGCTGCAGATAGCCCTCACCCACCTCGGTCAGCGACAGCCGCCGCGTGGTGCGGTTGAGCAGGCGCGCACCCAGATGCTCTTCCAGTTCGGCCAGCAGCCGGGTGGCTACCGCCGGCGCCATGTCCTGGGCACGGGCCGCGGCGGCAAAACTGCCCTCGTCCACCACCCGCACAAACAACCGCATCGCTCGTAATTGGTCCATGCTGGATTGTTGACCAAAGGCGACAAACGTGACGGCAGATGGATTTCAAGCCGTTGGATTGTTCCGATTGCATGAATGAAGCATTGCGTCCTTGCTGGTTTATCCGGGGCGGGTAATTACTTACAGTTCAATCCATCGATGAGTCGCAACCCACAACAAGCACTCACCGAGGCCGACAAGCCCACCGCCCAGCGGTCTGTCAAGCGGCTTCCGCAACCCACTGAACTGGAGATTTCCATGCTGAACAAGTCCCTCATCGCCGTCCTCACCGTTTCCGCCGCTTCGCTGCTGGCCGCCGGTAGCGCCTTCGCTCAAGAAGCCACGTCTGACAGCTGGATGCAGGCGACCGGCACCATGACCCGCGCCGACGTGCAAGCCGAACTGGTGGCAGCCCGCCAAAGCGGCCTGACCAAGTCCTGGTCGGCGGGTTACATCGAGCCGGTGCGCAGCCAACTGGTGCGCGCCCAGGTCAAGGCCGACACGCTGCGCGCCATGGCCAGCGGTGAAGTCAAGGCGATCAACGCCGAGGTCTACAGCTTTGCGCCGACCGAGCCGGCACGCATCGCCCAAGCCGGCAAGTAAGGCCGGCAGGCGTACGGTACCGGAGTGCCGGCGCCTCGGTGAAAGAGCAAGCGGGCCCCTCGGGGCCCGCTTTGCCATGATGCGCAATAAACCGCTGCAGCTCAGGGATGCGCGGCAATCACCTGGGCCACGGCCGCGGTGAGCTTCTTGCCATAAGGCACATGCAGAAACTCATTGGGCCCGTGGGCATTGCTCTTGGGGCCCAGCACGCCGCAAACCATCATCTGCGCCGCCGGGAAGCCCTGCTGCAGCATGCTCATCAGCGGAATCGTCCCGCCCTGGCCAATGTAGGCCAGCGGTGCGCCGAAATGGGCTTGCGAGGCGGTGTCGAGCGCTGTCTCCAGCCAGGGCGACAGCGACGGCGCATTCCAGCCGTTGGCGCCCAGCGCACCGGCGCGGCCGTCGGGATGGAAAGTGACCTTGGCGTTGTAGGGCGCGTTGTCCTCGAGCAGGGTCTTGAGCTGCAGTGAGGCCTGGTGGCCATCAACCAGCGGCGGCAATCGCAGGCTCAACTTGAAGGCCGTGAACGGCCGCAGCACATTGCCGGCGCTCTTCATCTCGGGAAAGCCATCCACACCGGTGACCGACAGCGTGGGCCGCCAGGTGCGGTTGAGCAAGGCCTCGACCGGATCAGTGGTGGTGGGCAGCGCCGCGCTGCCGTCAGCGCCGCAGGCCCAGGGGAAGGTCTTCCAGGTCATCTCGCCCAAGATGGCGGCGGCAGCCTTCACCTGCTCGGCGCGGTCGCTGGGCAACTGGCAATGGAAGCTTTCGGGCAGCAGCCGGCCGGTGGCCGAATCTTCAAGTCGGTCGAGCACATGGCGCAGGATGCGAAAGCTCGACGGCACCACGCCGCTTGAGTCACCCGAGTGGATGCCTTCGGTGAGGATCTCGACCTTGAGCAC